>JAIULY010000016.1 GCA_022565875.1 Schleiferiaceae bacterium
GAGATGATAGCAAAGACACTTTGACCTACTGGTTTGTGCCGCCAGTTGGGGGTGTTGAATTTCAATTTTTGGTGTATGTGGATACGTTTGCCGCCGATACTGTTGGTGTTTTTATTCGCGAAAGCAAGAAGGAAAAATTTTCTGTAACAGCCACAGCTAGCGGCATGATTAATCCGGAAGATACCGTTGGTTTCCGCACCAATCACCCCGTTTCTTATGTGGGGCGTGATCGGGTGCAAGTGTTTTTGAATGATAGCGTTCCGGTAGAAGTTGATTGGTACTTCCCAAAAGACGATCCCTTCTTGATGCAACTCATTTTTCCAAGAAACTTTGATGAAACGTACAAGATTATTGCGCCAGATAGTGCGTTTGTCGATATCTTTGAGCAAACTACGGACACGATAACAGCAACTTTCAAAACAGGAGTTGAAGATGATTTCGGGAAGTGGATTATTGCTTTAGAATTGGATTCGGGTAATTACATCCTTGAGGTGCTCACCGAAAAAGATCAAGTTGTGAAAACCGAATGGTTGCAGCAATCTCAAAAAATTATCTTTCCTTTCATGACACCCGCAAAATACAAGTTGCGATTGATTGTAGATGAAAACGCCAATAAAAAGTGGGATACTGGAAAGTATCTCGATAGAAAGCAACCCGAAATTGTTCACTACATTGGTGCGCCAATAGAAGTGCGTGCGAACTGGGAAATAGAAACCAACTGGGATTTGAAAACCCCAGAAATTACCGAGGCGCTAGACTCACCTGATGATGCCGAGGCGCAAGAGGAAGGTGAGGAGACAGAGTCGGAAGGTGCTGCAGACAAAGCGCCAGAATAATTGCGATTTCCTGAGCGACCTCGCGTATTTTTGATGCAGTTGCATCTAACTTATGTGCGGCGTTATGTGATGGAAATGATAGCAAGTTAAAACATGTATTACAGCAGTAAAAAAAACATAAATACCATGAAAGTAATTAACCCTACTACAACCGATGCCTGGAAAGCATTAGCCGCATATGCTGCAAAGTGGCAGCAAGACAGCTTGAAAACAGCTTTTGCCACAGACACCATGCGCGCCAAATCACTCGCTATACACGCTCCGGGTTTGTTGGTTGATGTTTCAAAAACACATATCGACACAGTTGGGGTACAACTTTTTGAGCAATTGTTGAAGGAAACTGGATTTGAAGACAATAGACAGGCCTATTTTTCAGGGGCGCCCATCAACAAAACCGAAGACAGAGCTGTGCTGCACACTGCCCTGCGCAATTTTTCAGGTGACTCTGTGTGGGTTCAAGGTGAGGATGTAATGCCTGCTGTAAAAAGCGTGTTGGAGCAGATGCAACACTTCACAACGTTGCTCCGCACTGGCCATCATCTCGGGTATACGGGGAAGCAGATTCAATCGGTGGTCAATATTGGTATTGGCGGGAGTGATTTAGGCCCGCGTATGGTTTGCGAAGCCTTACGCGCTTACAATCCGGCGATTACCCCATATTTTGTGAGCAATGTAGACGGGGCCGATTGGGGTGAGGTTCGGAAACACATCGACCCTGAGACCACGCTGTTCATTATAGCTTCTAAAACCTTTACCACACAAGAAACCATGGCCAATGCCCAAGCCGCGCGGGAGTGGTTTTTGGCTTCTGCCATTGACACGAAACATGTAGCCAAACACTTTGTAGCGGTGAGTACAAACGCCGAAAAAGTAGTGGAATTTGGAATTGCTCCGGAAAATATTTTTGTATTTTGGGATTGGGTAGGCGGGCGCTATTCGCTTTGGTCTGCCATTGGTTTGGTGGTTGCGGTAGCTTATGGTTATGAGGTGTTTGAAGCACTCCTGCAAGGGGCGCATGATATGGACACCCATTTTTACAACACACCAACAGCCCAAAATATACCCGTCATGCTAGCGCTCATTGGTGTTTACTATCGCAATTTTTGGGATGCAGCATCATATGCTATTTTGCCGTATGCCCAAGATTTACATCGTTTCCCCGCTTTTTTGCAGCAAGGCGATATGGAGAGCAATGGCAAAAGTGTAGACAGAAACGGGGAGGCCTTGACTTATTCAAGCGGGCCAATCATTTGGGGTGAGCCAGGAACCAATGGGCAACACGCTTTCTTTCAGCTTATCCATCAAGGTACTGCTTTAATTCCCGCAGATTTTATCGCTTTTGCGAATCCATCGTATCCCGATCTCGTGGGCCATCATCAAAAACTTTTGGCAAATTTTACCGCACAGACACAGGCGCTAATGAATGGGAAAACAGCGGCGCAAGTGACAGCAGAACTGGAAGCTCAGGGCAAGGATCCGGATGCCATTGCGTCCTTGTTGCCCTACAAAGTATTCCCTGGAAACAAGCCCACTGTATCCATTGTATTTGACCAGCTTACCCCCTACAATCTCGGGCGATTGATTGCGATGTATGAACATAAAATCTTTGTGCAAGGACATATCTGGAATGTGTACTCCTACGACCAATGGGGAGTGGAGTTGGGTAAGCAATTGGCGACTCAAACCCTCAATGCGTTAACGAGCAAAGGTGAATCCTTTGATTTTGATGAAAGTACAAATGGAATATTGGGATTTATTAAGCGAGAATCTAAAAAATAGAAACACGCAGAATTCGAAAAACATCTAGTATTTATTGTGAGTAATTGAAAATGTATATTTATTACTTTTGCAGGCTAAACAACAATTATGGTAATTAAGAACACCACGGCTGTCTTCTTCTTCAAGTTTTTGGCTTGGTTTGCGTTGATCGGCATTTTGGTAGACTACGGAATGAATCTGATACCGGGGACTCTGTCAGACCTGATGCCGGGATACACTTTCTCTATGTATATGGTTGGCATTTATGTGCTACTACTTTTTTTGGGGTGTAACTCGTTTACTTTTAAAGATGATTACGAGATTTTGCTTATACACTCCAAGCGTTTTTTGTGGCCAGGCAATTGGGGAAGTGCGCATATTTATCACGAATTTCCAAAGCGAAAGTTGTTGGATTATAAAGTAGTCACTTTTTTAGGCGTATTCAAATACATACGCTTGTTTTTAGACAGCAAAGAGGGCGAAAAACGCACTAGTGCCATCAACTTGACTTTCGTTGCTGATAGTTCATGTGACAAAATGATAGCTGTATTGCAACAAGTAAAAGAAGATAATCAAAACAAGAAAAATTCACTTTAAATTATTACCTATGTATATCGGATTAAAACATTTACATTCTTTTATTCCCTATTTATTATTGCCGTTGTTGCTCATTACCATTATTTTGGCAATCACTGGGTTTAGCGGGAAGAAGGCTTATGGCGGTGCAGTAAAAAAGGTAGCGCTTTTTTCGTTTATTCTTTCGCACATCATGTTGTTGGTGGGTTTGATATTGTATTTTATCAGTCCCATAACACAAGCCGCCTTTCAAGACTTTGGCGCAGCTATGAAGGATAGCACTTTGCGCTTGTATGCTGTAGAACATATTTCTACAATGTTGATAGCTATCATATTGTTAACAATAGGGTACGGCAAAGCCAAGCGCAATACCAACAACGCCGGAGCGCACAAACAGCTCTTTTGGTTTTATACCTTTGCTTTAATTTTAATGCTGTCTCGCATTCCATGGCAAGCTTGGCTGTAACTCAAAAACAATAAATGTTAGAAAGAGCAAAAAGATCAGAACAACGCGAAAAGGCAGTTTTAGTAGGCGTTATTACCCGTTTTCAAAGTGAGGAAAAGATAGAGGAATACCTCGACGAGTTGGCTTTTTTGGCTGATACGGCAGGTGCCGATACGCAGAAGCGCTTCGTTCAAAAACTCGATCAACCCAATCCGAAAACCTTTCTCGGTACGGGCAAAATTGAGGAGGTAGAACAGTATGTCAAGGAACACAACATCGATATTGTGATTTTTGACGATGAATTATCGCCCTCTCAATTAAAAAATCTTGAGAAAATTTTTGAGAATAAGGTATTAGATCGTACCAATCTCATTTTAGATATTTTTGCTTCACGGGCACGTACAAGTTATGCACGAACGCAAGTGGAACTAGCCCAATACGAGTACTTGTTGCCACGCCTAACGCGGATGTGGACACACTTAGAGCGCCAAAAAGGGGGTATCGGTATGCGTGGTCCAGGGGAAACTCAAATAGAAACCGACCGCCGCATTATTAAAGAGAAAATTAGTTTATTGAAAGAAAAGCTGCAAAAAATAGACAAACAAATGTCCATTCAGCGCAGCAATCGAGGCAGTATGGTTCGGGCGGCTTTGGTCGGGTATACCAATGTAGGCAAGTCTACACTGATGAATGTGATTAGTAAATCAGATGTGTTTGCTGAAAATAAATTGTTTGCCACCCTAGATACCACAGTGCGTAAAGTGGTTTTTCACAATTTGCCTTTTCTCTTGGCCGATACGGTGGGATTTATTCGCAAGCTTCCTACGCAATTAGTTGAGTCCTTTAAGTCGACACTTGATGAGGTGCGCGAGGCCGATGTCCTCATTCACGTTGTAGATATTTCGCATGAGAGTTTTGAAGATCATATCAAATCAGTAAACGAAACCATAGCCGAAATAGATCCTACGCCTAAGCCGGTGATAATGGTGTTCAATAAAATTGACCAATACAGGTACGAGGAGCAAGATGAATACGACTTGGGGCCTAAGCTTCCCGTGAACTATTCCTTGGAAGATTGGAAGCAAACGTGGATGAACAAGATGGGAGAAAACTGTGTGTTTATCTCCGCCACGGAAAAGCATCACATCGAAGAATTGCGCGACAAAATGTATAACGTGATTAAGGAAATCCACCAAGAGCGGTACCCTTACAACAATTTTCTATTTTAGCAGCTTCATTTTCTCAGTTTTGCGCTTTCGCTAATGCGAGGGCGTGATGCTGCTATACAACAAACCACTACAACAAAAGAACAACATGCAGCAGAAGATAAAGCGTCAAGACGCATTAGACTATCACCAGCAAGGACGACCGGGAAAAATCGAGGTCATACCCTCAAAACCTACCAATAGCCAACGCGATTTAGCCATGGCCTATTCGCCAGGTGTTGCAGAGCCCTGCAAAGAAATAGCAGATGACAAAGACAACGTTTATAAGTACACCGCCAAAGGAAATTTGGTTGCGGTAATCAGCAATGGGACGGCCGTGTTAGGCCTAGGCGACATTGGTCCAGAGGCATCTAAGCCCGTGATGGAGGGTAAGGGGTTGTTGTTTAAGATTTTTGCCGACATTGATGTGTTTGACCTTGAGCTAGATACCAAAGACCCTGATAAATTTGTGGAGACTGTCAAGATTTTGGCGCCAACGTTTGGTGGTATTAACCTGGAGGATATTAGCGCACCAGAATGTTTCGAAATCGAACAGCGCTTGCGCGATGAATTGGATATACCGATTATGCACGACGATCAGCACGGTACGGCTATCATCAGTGGGGCAGCCTTATTGAATGCATTGTTGATTCAAGAAAAAGACATAGCGCAGGTAAAGGTAGTATTTAATGGTGCAGGGGCATCAGCTGTGAGTTGTGCCAAACTTTATTTGGCGCTAGGTGTCTTGCCTGAAAACTTAATAATGGTGGACAGCAAAGGCGTCATCCATACTGAAAGAGAAAACCTGACCCAAGAAAAGCAACTGTTTGCTCGGGCAACCCACTTGCGTACCTTGGAGGAGGCATTGGCAAACGCAGATGTATTTGTTGGATTGTCGCGGGGGAACATTCTCACTGGAGATACATTAAAAACAATGGCCGAAAAGCCCATAGTTTTTGCCTTAGCGAATCCAGATCCTGAGATTCCTTATGCGGAAGCCATTGCCGCAAGGCCAGACGCCATAATCGCCTCTGGACGAAGTGATCACCCCAATCAGGTAAACAATGTGCTGGGTTTTCCATATATATTTAGAGGCGCGTTAGATGTACGTGCAACCAGCATCAACGAGGACATGAAATTAGGAGCCGTTTACGCCATCGCAGCGTTGGCAAGAGAAACGGTTCCAGAGATTGTAAATTTAGCATACAATCAGAAAAACTTACAATTTGGTCCGCAGTACATTATACCCAAACCCTTTGATCCTCGGCTGATTCAAACTGTGAGTATTGCTGTAGCCAAAGCAGCAGTAGAAAGCGGTGTAGCCAAACAGCCCATTACCGATTGGGACGCTTACAAAGAAGAACTACTCAACAGATTGGGACGCGACGATAAATTTATGCGCCTTGCCATGGAAAAAGCACGGTCGAATCCTAAGCGTATTGTTTTTGCAGAAGCGGAGAGTTTCAAAGTATTGAAGGCCGCCCAGATTATTCGAGATGAAGGGATTGCTATACCTATTTTACTTGGTGACAAAGAAGTGATTCACAGTTTAATTCAAGAACACCAACTCGGTATTGAGGATGTACAAATTATCAATCCGAGAAAAGATGCACCAAAAATTGACACCTATGCCAATGTGTATTACGAAAAGCGCAAACGTAGAGGTGTAACGCCATCAGAAGCGAGAAAGGTAATGCGCGAGCGCAACTACTACGGTCCAATGATGGTGGAAGCAGGTGATGCAGATGCATTTATTAATGGAGTGATCAACCGCTATCCAAAGGCTATTAAGCCGATATTGGAAATTATTGGCACCAAACCCGGGGTGAAAAAAGTAGCAGGTATGTATATTATGCTCACCAAATGGGGGCCGATGTTCTTTGCGGACACGACCATCAACACGAACCCGACTACAGAGGAGCTAGTGGAAATTGTACTAAACACCGCCGATACCGTGAAGCGCATAAACATTAAACCAAAAGTGGCTGTATTGAGCTATAGTAATTTTGGATCGCATGACGGCCAGGTTGCGCGCACGGCACACCGTGCAGTGGAGATTTTACGGCGGGATCATCCACACTTGTTAGTGGATGGTGAAATGCAAGCAAATTTTGCTTTCAACAATGATTTATTACAGGAGGTCTTCCCTTTTAGTGATCTCGTAGGTCATCGTCCCAATGTGATTATTTTCCCAGACTTGGCTTCGGGCAATATCGCTTACAAGATGTTACAATCCTTTGGAGCTGCTGAAGCTATTGGTCCGGTTTTAATTGGTGTAAACAAACCCGCCCATGTCATGCAAATGGGGAGTAGTGTACGCGAAATTGTGAATATGGCGGCTATCTCAGCTGTGGATGCACAAACCCGAAATGGACTAGGCTATTAAAATCCACCAACCCGCAGCATTACTTCGCTGCGGGTTTTTTTTTGGATTTTGGCTTCACCAATGTGTAACTGTCGAATATCCAGTCTTTAAGCAGTGTGTCGGGCAATGTATCCTCCAGAATTACGGTGTTCCAATGTTTTTTATTCATGTGGTAGCCCGGTAAAACAAAACCGTATGTTTCTCGCAATGCAATAGCCTTTTCTGGCTCGCATTTGAGATTGATGCGCAAGGGATTTTCGTCCAAAGCAACGAGAGCAAAAATTTTATCCATCACGCGAAAGGCTAATACCTCGGGGCCAAAAGGCGTGTCTACTCGAGTGTCGGGTAAGGATAAACAATGGTTGTAGAGTGCTTCGATGTTCATTCGTAGTGGATTGAGGGACAAATATAATAGTTTATAAAGGTTTATGAAGGTTTATTTTGGGTTTGAAGGCCATCGTTGCCCGTGTGGCTTGCCCTCCGGTTCGGTGTGGCTTGTCCCCGCCGGGCTCTCGTGAAACGTATCGTAATTCATTCCACGAATTTTTCCAAAGGGTTTGGGCGTTGGGAAGTTAGGGGTTTGGCGCGGCGTGTTCTTGGACGACGTTGAGATATTCATTCTTCCATTATTTCCGAATGGTTTAAAGTTGAAAGTTTAAGGTTTAACTTAAACTTTAAACCTTAAACTTAAAGGGTTTGGAAGTTAGGCGACGTGTTTCATCACGGATTTCGTAAAGGGCGTGGCTTGCCCCGTCGGTCTTGATTAGCGTATCGTAATTCATTCCGTGAATTTTGGTTTCGCCATGTATTTTTGGGGCAGTACAGGTTTATCGCTAATTCTCTTTGTTATCTTTTAGGTAGTGGGGGGTGAAGGGCTTACCTTTGCGGCAAATTTTTTTGAAATGGCTAAAAAGGTATTTGACAATATATTGGGAACCATCGGCGATACGCCCATGATTCGAATGAATAAAATAGCAGCAGATATCCCCGGGACGATTTATGCCAAGGTGGAATATTTTAATCCAGGACAAAGTGTGAAAGATCGCATGGCGCTAAAAATGGTTGAGGATGCTGAAAAGGCAGGCCTGCTAAAACCCGGTGGAACAATCATCGAATGTACTTCTGGAAACACAGGAATGGGTTTGGCTTTGGCTGCTATTGTAAAAGGTTACAAGTTGATCTGTACCATGAGTGATAAACAGTCGAAAGAAAAGATGGATATTCTTAGAGCCATGGGTGCCGAAATTTATGTATGCCCAACCAATGTTGCACCTAGTCATCCAGAATCGTATTACTCGGTTGCTGATCGTTTACACAAAGAAATACCCAACAGTTTTTACCCATATCAATATGACAATCTCAGCAATCGCGAGGCGCATTACGAGACCACGGGTCCAGAAATATGGGAGCAAACAGAGGGGAAAATCACTCATTTTGTTGTTGGCGTGGGAACAGGTGGCACCATCTCTGGCGTAGGTAAATATTTGAAAGAAAAGAATCCCAATATTAAAATCTGGGGTATTGACACCTACGGTAGTGTATTTAAAAAATATCACGAAACAGGAGAGTTCGACGAAAACGAGATTTATTCCTATATCACAGAGGGTATAGGTGAAGATATTCTTCCTAAGAACGTCGATTTTGGCGTGATAGATTATTTCGAAAAAGTAACCGATAAAGACGGCGCGTTAGCAGCGAGAGAGCTTGCTAGAAAAGAAGGGCTCTTCTTGGGGTATTCTTGCGGTTCTGCATTTCAAGGGGTACGACAGTTGAAGCATTTGCTAAAGCCAGAAGATGTAGTTGTGGTATTGTTCCACGATCATGGTAGTCGTTATGTCGGTAAGGTTTACAACGACGATTGGATGCGTGAACGCGGCTTTTTGAATAGCCCAAACAAACTAGCTAAAGACCTGATTGATAAACACACGCATTTAAACCTAGTAACTGTTCAAGCAGGAGAGCCGTTGGCAAATGCCATTTCATTGATTCGAAAGTATGGCATTAGTCAAATGCCGGTGGTGAAGGAAGGTGTGTTTGTGGGTTCGTTAGACGAGCGCAAATTATTCGAGATTTTGGTGGATGATGCCTCTGCCTCCTCTAAAAAAGTAGCTGATTTTATGCAGCCTGCCTTTCCTGTAGTGTCTCCTGTGGAAACCATAGACCGGATTGCCTCGTTGATTACCAAAGAAAATGGAGCCGTGTTGGTCGACTTGGGTCAAGAACAATACCATATCATCACAAGAAATGATTTGGTTGCGGTTTTAGCGTAATTCATTTTTGATGATAATAGATAAGGCCTCACTTTGTAAATACAGGGTGGGGCTTCTATTTTTAATGTAGAAAGGATATGGAAAAAAAAGTGGTTTTAGATATGTTAGGGCGGTCAGTAGTTGTCCCTTCTGCGCCTAAAAGAATTGTGAGTTTGGTGCCGTCACAAACCGAGCTCCTTTTTGATTTGGGGCTGCGTGATGAGGTAGTGGGAATCACTCGGTTTTGCGAACATCCCCGTCAATGGTTTTTGAGTAAACAAAGAGTAGGAGGGACCAAGCAAGTAAAAATGGACCGATTGCATGCATTGCAACCTGATTTGGTGCTCGCCAATAAAGAGGAAAACACCGAAGAAATGGTAGCCGAAATTAGTGATGTCGCACCCGTTTGGGTGAGTGATGTGCGCACCTTGTCCGATGCCTGCGTAATGATTGAACAGATAGCTAGTTTAGTGAGGAAAGTTAATCAGGGTCAGATTATTGCAGCTGATGTGCGCCGTAATTTTGATGCCTTGCAGCCAACAGCGCAACCCAAAAAAGTGCTTTACGTAATTTGGAAAAGTCCTTGGATGGCAGTTTCTGGAGATACTTTTATAGGTGAAATGCTGCGCAAATGTGGCTGGGTCAATGTATTTGAACATGCCGCAGATCGCTACCCTATTTTTGATTTAGAGATATTAAGAACATTGCAACCTGACTTGATTTTTCTATCTAGTGAACCATTCCCCTTTGCCGATAAACATGTAGCAAAGCTAGTAGCATTGCAGCCCGAACTAGAAAACAAGGTGCATTGTGTGGACGGTAGTTTTTTTTCGTGGTATGGCAGTCGATTGATAAAGAGCGGGGAATATTTTCAAAAATTACTGTTGGAGCTTTCTAGTTAATACTTAAACATGATGATTTTTGAGAGTATCGCAATGCTTAGTGTCTCTTTTTTTAAATTGTTGTTTTTTAAGTTTTTAAATTTTTTTAATCTTCTTTGTAAACCTTTGTGTTAAGTCAGGGTTACTTAGTCTGTTGATGCAATATCGCAAAAACTTAAACAATAGTAATCCTTTAAAAAAACAAACCATGATGTTTAAAAACTTAAAATTTGCAGCTCTTGCAGCAGGTTTAATGGTATTTGGAACCGCTTGTAGCGACGATGATGATACCACAACACCACCAGTAACCCCAGGCTTGGGCAATATTGTAGAGGTAGCACAAGGCGATGAGCGCTTTAGTACGCTAGTGTCGGTTGTGACTCATCCAGACGTGGCTACACCAGATTTACTCAACTTGTTGGGTGGTGCAAACAATAGCTTAACTTTATTTGCTCCTACCAATGATGCTTTTGGAGCACTCTTAACCGCACTAGGTTTGGCTGATGTGGATGCTTTAGTTGGTGCTTTAGGTGGAGATGCCGTTCGCAATATTCTAGCTTACCACGTGTTAGGTGCTAAGGTAGAAAGCAGCGCTGTTACCTCGGGATACATCACTACGCTAGGGCAGGCACACGGAAACAATTTGAGTGCTTATGTAGATGTTTCGGGAACTAACGTTACATTAAACGGGAATAGTCCAGTTTCTGCTGTCGATATTCAAGCTTCAAACGGTGTTATTCACGCTATTGACCAAGTGTTGTTGCCCTTAACAATTTTAGAATTGGCAGCATTAAACAGTGATTTCACCTCTTTGGCCGCCGCAGCGGGAGTGGCAGATGGCAACATCGACGATTTATTGGGCGATCCAGAAGCAGGTCCATTGACCTTATTTGCGCCAACGAATACGGCTTTCACCAACCTAATCAATGACTTAGGTGCTGGTGATTTGAATGGAGTTGTAAGTGCTGTAGGTACTGATGGTCTTGCCACGGTATTATTATACCACGCTGTAGCTGGTGCTAACATTACTGCAGCAGCAGTTACTGCCGGTACTGTCACCACAGCTTCTGGTCAAGACTTTGCTATCAACGTAAATGGTGGTGTAAGTATTACTGATACACAAAACGGAACAGCAAACGTAATTGCAACAGATGTTCAAGGAACCAACGGTATCATTCACGTGATTGATGCGGTATTGCTTCCTGTATTGTAATCACTAATGATGATTTAAACATAAGGCCGCACGAAAGTTGCGGCCTTTTTTTATTGAAAGCGAATGGCTTTTGAAGGAGCTATTTTTGAAATAATGCGCACGGGCAAAAGTAAAATGAGTAAACTAAAAAGAATGGTGCCCACATTTAAAACTATTATATGAATGGGGTTGAGGTATATGGCAATGGCTTCGACATAGTATACATCGGGGTTGAGTTTAATGAATTGAAACTGCTCTTGAGCAAAACAAAGGCCTAGTCCTATAAGGTTGCCCCAAAAAAGTCCTTTTGCAATCATATGTAAGGCCCTGCCGAGAAATATTTTGCTCAATTGGCGATTGTTTGCGCCCAAGGCCTTTAACAGTCCTATATTTTGGGTGCTTTCCAAAATTAAAATTAGCATGGCCACAACAGTGTTAATGCTCGCTACAATAAGTACAATTATGATAATAATAATGATGTTTATGTCGAATAACGCCAGCCACTGAAAGATTTGTTCGTTGCTTTCTTTTACGGTAACGGCATCCAAATCAAAAGGAATGGCGGCACGGATGGTTTTTGCGGTAGCCTCCATTTTGTGAATGTCTTTTAATATAATTTCAAAGCTACCTGTTTCGTTGTTATTCCAATTATTGAGTCGTTGGATGTGTTTGAGATCGCCAATTAGGATGTTTTTATCAAAATCGTCTAGTCCAGTATTGAACAATCCGCTAATGATTAACGAGCGTTGTAAGGGAGGTTTTGGTGCTTCTCGCAAGAAGAATAAATTTAGGGTATCGCCCAAGTTAACCTCAAGCACTGCGGCCATTTTTGTGGAAATAAGAATACTATCGTTGTAGGCTTCGGCGTTGAAGGAAGGGATGACTCCGGCTCTCAGATGGCTAGCGAAAAAATCAAATTGATAATCATCGGTAACCCCTTTCAGGATGGCGCCTTCAAATTGTGCAGCTGACCGCACAATACTTGTTTTATGCGCAACAGCCTGTATCGAGTGTACGTTTGGAATTTCAAGTACCGTTTTGTGCCAATCGCTTTGACGTTCAATAGGACTTTCGTCAAATTGTGATTTGCCTTGATAGCTAAAGATTTGGACATGTCCATTGAAGCCAATGACCTTTTGCTCAATAGTTTTTTGCAAGCCGGCGCCAGTGGCAAGTGCTAAAATCATAATCGCAACGCCAAGAGCAATAGCTGTAATGGATAAAAAAGTTACTGGGCCCGAAAAAGAGCCGTTGCCTTTGGTACCTTTGGCGAAACGATTGGCTACAAAAAGTTCAAATTTCAACAGAATGAATACATTTAAATTTTGCCTCAAAGATACTTACAAACTCGTGTTAGGTTGTCTGCTTTTTTCAGTACCAGTTTTCGCGCAAGATTTTCAAATTGGAGCGGCTCAGTATGAGGCTTACCAACAGATTTTAGAAGGTAAAAAATTGGGAGTCATAGCCAATCAAACCAGTTATGTTGATTCTGTGCATTTAGTTGATTTTTTAATTGGTAATGGGGTGGAAGTGGTAAAAGTTTTTGCGCCAGAACACGGTTTTCGCGGTAGTGAAGATGCTGGGGCTGTAGTTAAGGATGGGGTTGATGCAAAAACAGGCTTGCCTTTGGTTTCACTTTATGGTAAGAACAAGAAGCCATCCACGGAAATGTTGCGCGATATAGATGTGTTATTGTTTGATATTCAAGATGTGGGAGTGCGTTTTTACACGTATATCAGCACGATGAGTTACGCTATGGAAGCCGCAGCGGAGCATGGGATACCTTTTGTTGTTTTAGATCGCCCCAACCCTAATGGGCATTATGTTGATGGCCCTATTCTAAAGGCAGTAAACACCTCTTTTGTAGGCTTGCACCCTGTGCCTATAGTGCACGGATTGACTATTGGAGAGTATGCAAAAATGGTGAATGGAGAAGGTTGGCTGAAAGGTGGTGTGACTTGCGAATTGCATGTGATTCCTTGTGCAAATTACCGTCGTGATATGGAGTATATTTTGCCCATACCACCCTCTCCAAATTTACGTAGCCAAAATGCAATTTACCTCTACCCGAGTTTGTGTTTGTTTGAGGGCACGGACGTTTCCGTGGGCCGCGGTACTGACACCCCTTTTGAGGTTTTTGGCGCACCTTGGTTTGCAGATACCTTTGCGTTTTCTTTTGTGCCAAAACCCAATTTAGGAGCCTCCAACCCAATGCATAGTCAAAAACAGTGTTATGGAATTTCATTAAAGGGCACAACAGATTTTGAACGGCCTACAGCAATCAATTTATCGTTTTTGTACATGGCTTTTGAGCAATATAGTGGACAAAAATTTTTCAATAATTTCTTTATAAAACTTATTGGAGACGGAGATGTACAACAAGCTTTTTTGAAAGGATTAGATGAAAAGTCCCTCCGGGAACTTTGGAAAAATGATGTTGAAGCCTTCATTGCGTTGAGAAAACCGTATTTGATTTATAGATAAAACGCTACGACTGGTTCGTGGTTTTTAGTTCTGTTTTCGCAAAAGTTGCGTTTTTTTTTGCTCATTTTTATTCTCGGTGTTAATAACTTTTTGAGTTCACTGAAAAACTGCATCAAACTCAAGTTTTCTTTTTAAAAAATCTTTTTCTTGCTGCTTTTTATTTAATGTGTTGTTTTGCAGTTTGTTATGGGGTTTTTAGTTGTGACGGCTTGTTTTTTGTTCGTAAGAACATGCTGTAAAAAGCTTTTAAACTTCATGATATACTTACGTCCTCATTTCAAGATATTTACCTGAGAAAAAAGTGAACTTTTTTACTGTTGTTTTTTTGGAAACGTTTAAATTCGTTGCCAAGTAGTGTGTAATAAACACAAGCAAGAATGAAGTTCGGGAAGGTTTTAGTTATATTGATGTGCTTGTATGGATGGCATGCGTTCGGGCAGGGGTTTCCAAACTTTTATGTAGTAGGAGGAGACACCAATGTTGTGTCTGTAAATGTCTGTCAAGGTTACGCAATACCATTTTCCAATCTTACCCCATTTACGGATTCTTTGTACTGGAATTTTCAAGGGGGGGCTCCTGCTAACTCCAATGCAAACAACGTCAATGTTTCTTGGGGAGCAACAGGTACTTATACGGTTACGTTGGAAATCCACAATAATTTTGGAATTGTAACCACATCCACCATAACGGTTGTAGTTTCCAATGTTAAGCCTACCGCATCTGTGCCGGCAACAATAGGTCAGATTTGTTCCAGTGACCCGCCTTTTACACCCGCTTTTGGTACTCCTGCAAATGGGTTCTGGGTAGGGCCAAGTGTGGTGAACAATCAAATCGATCCATCGCTGGCCAATTTGGGCAATAATGCAGTGGGTTACTATGTGCGAGGTGCTTCTGGGTGCTATTCAGATACGGTTTTCACTACCTTCAATGTTCTAGAAGGACCAACAGCGATGCTTTATGATCCATCAGACTTTAGAAACTGTGATGGGTTTAGCCCAGTAACGCCAACTTTCGGGTTGGAATTGACCGATTTGTCAACTGCACCTGCTGGTCAGACCATTGTCAATTATGAAATTTTTTGGGGTGATGGTACACCTTTTTGGACCGCTAGTACATTTCCTGCTACTGGTCTACAGCATACTTATGGCGGGCAGGGGGTGTTCAATTTGACCTTTGTTGTAACCTCTTCTAATGGCTGTACGGACACGGCAAGGTACCAAGTAGCCAACACCACCAACCCATCTTCATTGACGATTATCAACCCTGGAGGAACCAATGGGTGTGCGCCCGTTACTGTTACTTTTCCACTCAGTACCAACAATACCGATCCCACCATTACATATTCCATAAACTTTGGGGACGGAAAACCGCCCTTAACTTTTGGTCATCCGCCACCTCCATCTGTTACTTACACTTTTGATACAACTTCATGTCTTCAGCCTAGTCAGTTTTTCAACATTGTTGCAACAGCAACTAATGCGTGTTTGTCAACAGTTTCGTCTGTTCAGGGGCCTTTTGTGACACAACCTGCGGTGGCACTTTTCACTCCTCCAAATCCCGGTGGATGCGTAGGTCAACCTACCACTTTTGCCAATATGTCTATTCCAGGATACAACAATGCCTGCAATCGACTGAGCTTGTTTACTTGGGATTTTGGCGATGGTAGCCCGACTGTTACCGTACCAGCCAATACACCCCAGCCCCCGCCGGGTGTGCATACGTACACCCAACCTGGTATTTATACAGTAACCTTATGGGTTGAATCTGGAGGCGCTTTGTGCCCAGGGGATACGTTTCAAGACATCGTTTGTATCGGCGAAGGGCCGACAACAAATGCTACGGCTGCAAACTTAGTCAATTGTGTTCCCTTTGATATTACGCCGCAAAACAATACCCAATTACACTCCTTTTGCGATACAGCATCCTATTCATGGTCAGTTGTTCCTGCTACGGGTTGGACGTTGATCAACAACACGGCGCTCACAGATTTTGAGCCTGAGTTTCGCTTTACAGAACCTGGCAACTACACGATCAAGCTCAATGTGAATAACCACTGTGGCGCAGATTCAGTACTGTTTAATGTTGTGGCGCGAGGTAATCCCGTTATCGATTTTCCTACAGTAGTTAATTTTTGTGATACGGCTACCCTTGACTTTACACCAGGTAGCCCATTTGCTCCCTTTATTTCCTCTCCCAATTCTCCTATCACCTCCTTCAACTGGTCGGTGTCGCCCAATAGCTTTACTTTGGTAAGTGGTAACCTCAATGATTCTGGATTTGTTGGTGAATTTTCACCGGGGACCTACACCGTGTATCTTTCGGCAACCAACGGATGCGGTACAACAACTGATAGCGTAACGTTTACCGTTGCCATCCTTACCGAGGGAGGCTTTGATATTGATACCACTGCTGGGTGCTCTCCTCTTACTGTCAATGTTACGAGCACAAGTGCACCCGCCGCAACCCATGAATGGTTTGTGAATGGGGTATTGTATTCCAATGCTTTGGATACTTCCATGACGTTTGTCAACCCCTCATTTACAACCGATTCGTTAATTGAGGTGGTGTTAATGGTTTATTCCGGGCCCAATTGCGCAGATACCATCACGGAATGGGTCACTGTTTTTGCCTCTCCAAATCCTGATTTTTCCGCAGATCCCGTTTGCGTTGGCAACACGACCTCCTTTTTTGACTCAACTGTAGCTGCTACCGCTCCCATCATCGGTCGTTTTTGGGACTTTGGGGATGGTAATGTGTCCACGGCAACGAATCCCACACATCAATACGCTGCTCCCGGCCTTTACAATGTAACATTAACGGTGGCTGACACCAATGACTGTTCGTTCTCTGTTGTAAAACCCATTGCCGTTGGTGCCGAGCCCGTGGTGAATTTTCAAATTTCATACGCAGCTCTTCCAGACTCGGCTTGTGTTGGAGATACTATTTTCTTTATCAATCAAACCACTACAGCAAATTTTGGATTTCCAATTGCCTCTTATGAATGGGATTTGAACAACAATGGCGTAATCAATAGTAATGCAACAAATTTTTGGACTATTTACACCGCACCGGGGTCTTATCTCATACGTTTGCGTGCAATTGATTCTCTTGGTTGTTTCTCAGAGATTACCAGAACAGTTTATATCAGCGAGCCACCTATAGCGGGGATAAATTTAAGTCATCGTGTGGGCTGCGGACCATTGCAGGTTACCGCAACAAACACCACCCAGGGTTATGCAACCAACTTCAGTTGGGAGTTTTATACACTAAACCTAAATAACACAAAAAACATCCTTCATACAGCTGTGCAGGCAGATCCCAACCCCATACCCGCCTTCAATGCTCCTGGTACGTCTACTACGGCTGTTTATGTAAAGTTGGTGGCGTCGAATAGTTGTTACGCGGATAGTATTATCGATACCATTTCTGTGCGACCTCTGCCCATTCCCTTTTTTCAGCTATCACAAGATACCGGTTGCTCACCATTTACAGTTACCATTCAAACAGATGGTTTTGTGACAGGTCAACCGGATAGTATTGTTTTTGACTATGGTGATGGTACCCCTTTGCAAACGCTCAATCCTACTTTGAATATTCTACCCAACGGAGACACCCTTTTTACCTGGAACCAGCGCACGCATTTGTATTCATACAACGGGAATGCCGCTGACACAACATTTTTTATTACACTTAGAGCGATAAACGACTGCGGTGATTCTACCTATACCCTGCCCATTGTGGTGCGGTCCCGGTCGGTGCAATCCTTTTTTCAAACCAATAATTTAATCGGTTGTGCCCCATTCACTTTGAATGTAACTGATGGTTCCTTTGCAGCAACAAATGTGTCTTATTGTTTTGATTTCGATACAATAGCCAATACGTGTAACGGTGGGGTACTCAATGCGCCGAATGGCTCATTTACTTTCCCCAATTATGGGACTTATGTAGTAGCCCAATTTGCCAACAATAATTGTGGTTTTGACACTTCTTGGGTGGTGGTAGAGGTACGTCCCACACCGAATCCTGATTTCATTGTGCCAGCCACTGTTTGTGCCAATGCACCTTTTACCATTCAAAACACAAGTACCATTAACCTCGGATTAATTACTGGTTATGATTGGGATTTTGGGGATGGTACAACGAGTACGGCCAATAATCCTTCTCATGCCTATTCTACACCTGGGACCTACACTATCTGTCTAACAGCTTCATCAGCCACTGGTTGTGATTCGACTTTTTGTAAAACTGTAGTGGTGTATAATGTGCCAATTGCAGATTTTGAATTTGTAAACGATGACTTGTGCTTAAACGAACAACCGGTTTCTTTTATTAACTATTCGTTTGATAGCTTGACCAATATTTCAGGCTATTTATGGGACTTTGGAGACGGCAATACCAGTTTAGCTGTTAACCCTTTTCACAGTTATACAGCTGCGGGTACCTACGATGTTAAATTGATTATCACCAATACTTCGGGGTGTCAAGATTCAGTTGTTAAGTCGGTTGTTATTCGGCCCATTCCCGATGCTGATTTTAGTTTCCGCATTTTATCAGGTGATAGCTGTGGCGTACCACAAGAGGTTGAGTTTACTAATCACTCTAATGGTGCTATTGGGTATTTTTGGGATTTCAATTCGATAAATGCACCAGGCCAATTAACGTCCACACTTACCCACCCTACATTTACTTTTACGCAACCGGGCACGTATCAGGTGCGTTTGATAGCTCAAAATGGACAAGGGTGCACGGATACAGCTATTCATGAAATTCGGATACATCCCATTCCCGAGGTGGATTTTTCAGCAATTCCTTTTGCCGGATGTGCCCCATTAGAAGTGCAAATGCTCAATTTGACAACATTGCCTCCAGGTTTTAATGACCAGCTCTTTTACCGTTGGTACTTTGGTGATGGCGGTTTTTCGGCTTCGCAAATTCCGAATTATGTATTTCTACATCCAGGGACGTACTGGGTAGCTTTAGCCGTAGAAACAGAGTTTGGTTGTTATGATTCGTTGTTTATCGATAACTTTATCACCGTACATACACTCCCAGAACCGGTTTTTACCTCAGAAATTGTGGAGTTTGGTTTGTACGATTTTACTAGTACGGTAACGTCAGGCACGCCTGGGTACAATTACTTTTGGGATTTTGGAGACGGTAGTACATCATTCCAACCCAATCCACGGCACCGCTTCAATATACAGGCAGTGGATATGGCCCTAGGCTATAATGTTTGCCTGACGGTGACTGATATCAATGGGTGCAGCCAAACCTATTGTGACACATTAGATGTAGGTCTTTTTACGTTGTATGTGCCCAATGCGATGGCGCCGAATGCGTTTGGAGAAGGATCGATGTTTCTGCCAAAAGGTCAAGGCTTGGATGAATATCGCTTACAGATTTTTGATCGATGGGGCAATAAAATTTGGGAAACCGACTTAATAGATAATGAAACCGCCAGCCCTGTAGAAGGGTGGGACGGCACAATAGAAGGGGAGCCAGTGCCCATCGGAGTATATGTGTGGCGCATAGACGCAAAATTTGCAAATGGTAAAATTTGGACGGGGACCAATTACAATGATCAACTTGGAACAAATACAGGAACCATTACAATTGTGCGGTAAGCGATTCGTACTATTGCTTTTTGTGGTAATGCTAGGCTCCGGCAATTTGTTCGCTCAGGATCCTACCTTTTCTATGATCTATTTAAACAAATTGTTTTTGAACCCCGCTTATGCAGGAATCAATCGCGATTTGAACATGACAGCACAATCACGGATACAATGGGCGGGGTTACCTGGGAGAATGGAAACCAAAACCGCGGCAATGGACGTGGCTTGCCCGGCGAGTAAACTTGGTTTTGGGATGATTCTCTATGACGATATGGCTGGAGACGGCGCTTATAGAAACACCAATGGCTCGGTAATGATTGCGGCGCATTTACCCTCCAAATACCCAAGAAACCTTTCTTGGAAAAAAATGCGCAACCGCAAATTTATTATGTCGGCGGCCTTGCAGTACACAGTGGGGCAAAAAAGCGTAGATTGGTCACGATTAGTATTCTCCGATCAATTGGATGCCGCTTTGGGAATTTTGCGCCCCGTGAGTGCCGTACAACCGGGGATGGAAGTTTCTAATCTCATCCATGATATTTCTGCGGGTTTGCTCTTTCGAACCGAACTCAACAAGCACGGCTCTTTTCTTTCTGTTGGCATTAGCAGTTTTCACATCAATCAACCTGTAGAAAGTTTTTATGGCGATGAAACTCGCCTGCCCACGCGTTTGAATGTCCATTCACACGCCAATTTTCGCGTTTCAAAAAAGTATACCAATACACTGCCAACTTACCTCACTGTTGGTTTGGTATACGACCGGCAGGCCATGATGCAAACCGTTCTCACTGGTGGAAGCCTTACGTTTGGTAAAGATTTTTTATTAGGGCTTTGGTACCGCAACAGACGCGTGATGTTGCCAGAAGTAGATATGGATGCTGTGATTATCAATCTTATTTACAGTACAAAATCCTTTTCTGTGGGGTATAGCTATGACATTACCGTTTCTGCATTGGGGCTAGATCGTACCTATGGCACACACGAGATTGGTATAAACTACCGCTTCGACAACGTGTATCTCTGCAAGAAGAAAAGCCAGCGCGGCCGCGCCGATCGTCATTGTTTTTTAGTGGATCGGAAATTTATGGAGCAGAATGAGTTGATAAACTTTTTGCCGTAAACTTCTTCGCACCTACAGTGCCTTTTGCTTGTTGATTGTGCTTAGCTGGGTGAAGGTTAATTAAAATTAAGTTAATTGTCAACTTTCATGTGATTTTGTCAATTTACATCTATTGATTTATTGTGAAGAATCGATTTTTGCATCGATTTATATTGCTTCACAATGAAAGGATTGTTACTTGTATCATTCATGGTTTTTATGTTCAATGGCGTTTCTCAAATGAGTAACTTGCCTTGCAACGGATTAGAAAACACCCCAATAATTCCTAATAATGGTTTCTCAGGGCTTTCAGCTCAAAGTGGTAGTACTGGACTAACTACAAGTCCATCAAATACTGCTAGGCTTATAGATAATGATTTAAACAATTCAGTTACAGTAAGTGCCGTTTTATTGGCATCCCAATGGGTGCAAGTGAGTCATAATACTGAGGTTTATGATGCTGGTACATTTGCAGGATTTAATGTTCAGGCAACTGGATTATTGGGTGTTTTAGGCAATATTACAATAACCACCTATTCTGCAACAGGTACGCAATTAGAATCTCTTTCAGGAGCGGATTTACTGTTGCTTGGTTCTTCCAATAGAGCTGATGTTGGCTTTATTACCACACAACCTTGGAGTCGTGTTCGATTTACCACTTCAGCGATTCTTTCAACCCAATCTTATGCAGTGTATTACGCAGTTTCAGGGAACAAACTATGCGCAGGCGTACCACTAGTATGCAATACACCCATTCCATTAGCTCGAACAGATTTTGCCGCGGAGGTAGTTGACGCTAGAACCGGAACTAGTGGTCTAAATGTTGGTACAGTGGCTAATACGGATAATCTAATTAATGGAGACCCTAATTCAGGAGCATCTATAAACTTTTTACTTTCCGTTTTAGGGTCGGCCAGTGTTTCTGTTCGTTCTGCTGTCAATGTTTTTCCAGCTGGTTCTTTCACAGGTTTTGAATTCTCTAGTTCAAATTTGCTTGACGTCAGTGTATTGGGTACTATTCAGGTGCGCACGTACCTTAATGGTAGTCTTCGTGAAAATCTGGCTGGTACTGCCTTGTTGGCTGGTGTTGGACTACTGGGAACCAACGGAAGAAGTGTTGTGGGATTAGTGACTACTCAAACTTTTGACGAAGTAAGACTTACTTTTAATCAACCAGTGAACTTGAATCTCGGTTCAATTACAGTATTTCATGCTATAGTCCAAGAAGTCTGTCCAGCTGCTGCACTCATATGCAACACTAGGACATCAGTAACAAACCCCGATTTCCCCTTTATTATAGAAACAACACGAACAGGAGTGTCTGGAGGAGTATCTGCTGGTACAATTTCAAATGTCAATAATATTCTTTCTGATAATAGCAATGATTTTGCATCGGTGAGCCTGTTAGCCGGTGTATTAACCACGGCATCCATTTCTTTAAAGGACCCTTTAACAACTTATCCCACCAATACATATGTTGGATTTGATATCCAAAATTTAACGTTACTTAACGCTAACGTGCTAAATAATGTACAGATTAGAACGTTTTTAAATGGCGTTGTCCAAGAGACCGTTTCGGGGAATGCTACTTTAATTGATGTGCCGTTATTAAGTAACAGTGGACGATTCAATATAGGGTTTGTTACTTCACAGGTCTTTGACGAAGTACAATTACGAATCACGCAGTCGTTGGATGTGAATTTGGGTACCACCCTTATCTATGGACTTGAGGTGATGGATGTATGCCCAACCACATTAGTTTGTGAAGAAGCTATTTCATTAACACAACCAGAAACACCTGCGTTTGTAAATTTCCAAAACACAGGAGTCAGTACTGCATGTGTAGGGTGTGCTCTCAACGACGTTGACAATGTGCTCATAGATGGTTTTGATGATTTTGCAACCCTAATTCTCACGGCTGGATTGTTGGGGTCAATTCAAGTTGCTGTTAAAGATCCTTCTCTTACTTATCCTTCAGGTTCTCTTGCAGGTTTTGTTGTTGAAAATATGACAGGAAATCTATTGGTTTTAGATTTGCTGGAAAATCTAACCATAACTACATATTTGAATAGTAATCAAGTGGAGTCTCGTAGTGCTTTTGCCTTGCTTGATTTGGATTTATTGGGTATTCTGGGCACTCAACAAGGAGGGCGACGTTTTGTTGGATTTCAGACGACAAGTGATTTTGATGAAATTCAAATTTCTTTCGGTGGCTTGGTTAATGCACAGGTGTTAACTACTATGCGCGTTTATTTTGCGCTAGTAGAAACATCTTTGGCCACTACTAGTGGTGGAACAACAACTTTAAATTGTTGTCCGGATTTTGATGTTATTTTAGGTTTTAACCCTTCTCAAACTGTTCATCTAGGCAATACCCTGCCGACCATTTCTTTTTCTTCTTCATTAAAGTTACAGGATGCGTTGGAGTTTGTTTATTCGCCTATTGCTTTGACAGACCCTTCATCAGTTTATGACGGAATGCTGGATGTGCTTGGGACCGCCACAGCAGATGTGACAACAGAAGAAGTAGAATTTTTATTGGATCCCAACTTTTTTAATGTTCCGGGACAATTTTTTATATATATGAGGTCTGCTTTGGAACCTTCGGACCCTACATGTAGACCTTTTGAAGGTTTTGAATTGACCTTAGTGAACGGATTACCAGATCACAATACCGCAAGTGTAAATCAAACTATTACAGGAGATTTGTCGGCCAATGATTTTATGCCTAGTACGGCTACGTACATTACTATTGTTGCGGATATTGGTAACCCCGACGGAACATTACCTATTCTTAATTCAGACGGAACTTATAATTTTACCGCGACAATTCCTGGGTTATATTTTTTTGAAACAGAAGTTTGTGCCACTTCAGAGACTCAATCTTGTGGGATATCTACACTAAAAATCATTGTTTTTGATGGCCCTTCAGTTTCGAATCCTCCATTTGCTGTAAGCGATTTTTCCCTTGCTGTTGGTGATGATGTCAACCCAAATTCAGTAGGTGTCTCAGTGCTTGCAAACGATCAATCTAGCAATGATGGTGGCATCCTAAACGCACCTACTATTGCTACAGCTCCAGTAAATGGCACTGCACAAATTGTTGGTACTACCATAGAATACACGCCTAACCCTGGCTTTTATGGGAAAGAAACTTTTTCCTATCAAGTTTGTGAACTTCCCTCAAATCTATGCGATTTAGCTACCGTAACCATATTAGTTACTGCCCCCAATAGCCCAAAATTTATTGTTGCCAATGATGATTTTTACACTACAAACATCAATACCCCTATTGTATCAAATGCTTCTACGGGTGTATTGGTAAATGATGTTACCAATAGTGGCAACCCTTTAGTTGTAACCGCAAAGGTGGAGAGTATAACAGGCGTTGGAGAACTTGATTTGAATGCAGATGGCAGTTTTGAATTTACCCCTGAACCTAATTTTTCTGGTGGCGCCATTTTCAACTATGAAGTATGTGATGGTGTAAATTGCCAGACAGCAAGTATTCTGTTTTTTGTATCCGAGTTGCCTGGTGTTCGTTTAAGAGTAAATGTTTTGTTACAAGGGCCCTACAATAGTGCCAATCAATTAATGAACGACCTCTTGAGAAGTAGAGGTTTTATTCCACTGAAAGAACCCTATAGCGCTATTCCTAGATTTAATAGGTTAGGAAACGAAGAAGTAAGTGCTTCGGATTCAGCAATAATGTTTGCGGATTATGGAGCTGAGTCTGTTGTTGATTGGATCCTTGTGGAGTTGCGGTCAACCGCTGATAGTACTGACGTTATTGCCACCCAAAGTGCATTAGTAAGGAGGGATGGGTCAGTAATAAATACAATTGGGCAAACCGAACTTTTTTTTGAAGGACTACAACCTGGGGATTATTTTGTAAGTGTGAGACATCGGAATCACCTTGGTGTAATGAAGAAGGATAGAGTTGAGTTAGTAGGTGGTGCGGTACCCCCTCTGGTTGACTTTACCTCAGATTTATCCAGTCTTTGGGGCCAGTTTGGTGCGAACCTCGCTCCTAACAATTCTTTGCTGTTATGGGCAGGGAATGCGGCTTCCTCAAACAGATTAGTGTTCCAAGGGCCAGGAGACGACCCTAGTTCCGTATTTTTTAACGTGCTTTTTAGCCCAGACAACCAAAATTTAGCTCCAAACTTCACATCTACTTTTGGCTATTTTCTTCAGGATTTAAACATGGATGGGACCAACATTTTTCAGGGGCCAAATAACGATATTGATGTGCTTTTTTTCAATTTGTTGTTTTTCCCTTTGAATTCAACATTGTCCCCAAATTTCGCTAATTTTTTTGAACAAATACCTTAATAATTAAAATAATGAAAACAAAATTACTTGTATTACTCCTGTTTTTCTCAACAGTGGGTTTTGCCCAATTCGGAATCGATTACACGCTGCGCTTTAACCAAAGCACTGGTAATTATGAGGTTTTTTATAGGACTGTTAATATTTCTTCGAATTCGGTTGTCGGGTCTGGGCAACTTTCTTTTGTTTTTCCTGATGATTTAGTCCCCGTAAGTCCTACACTTACTCTAAATCCCAATGGAAATATTCAGCCTCCCCCGAACGCCGGAGCTCAAGTCGTAGGAAATTCGAGGTATGTATCTTATTCATTTGCTGGTGGAACAATCTTAGATGTATCGGCGTCTCCGACGGAAACATTACTTTGTAGCTTTTCCTTAGGAGGAGTTTGTGTGCCTGGAGTTAGGTTATACGACAATGATGCAGCTGTTGATGGTATTGGGAATGTAGGTCCTAATAATTATTCTCAGACCTTATCTCTGGGTAATGCTATAGATGGGCCAATATCTATTGATAATGCAACAGGTTTTACCATTTATGGCGGCAACCCAACCTGCGGTACACCTCCTGAAGCTAACGATGTAACTCTTGCTAATATTTATCAACCTCGTGCAGGTGAGTTCTACACTATTCCTGCAACTAGTTTCTCTGGTACCCCATCTGCGCCTGCCACAATAGAGGATTTTATCGTAAAAACTTTTCCCGTTGGAGCAAGTGAAATACAGATAGGACCTGATACATATAATGCAAGTAATTTCCCAACTACTGGTGTGGTGATTTCAGCAAATATTGATGGAAACCCAAATCTTCCCCTACGAATTCGACCTGCAACTTTGGGAGGGACAGTATCATTTGATTTTTTTGTTGAAGATAGCGATGATTTAGAGTCTGTAGCCCCAGGGACTGTTGATGTACAGTTTATTGCTGCACAATGGACTGGGTCAAGTTGGTTGCATACCAATGGAGTGCCGAATGGTACGGATGCGCCTTCTGCAGCCAATGAAGATTTTGACTTATATATTGTTTGCGACTCACCAACAGGAGATTGTGATGATGATCTTGCATTTACGGCTGCTGAATTAACTGAAAATGCTATTGTTAGAGATTTCTACTTAGGTTTTAATGCAATTGCCGAAGTGATTGCAAGTTGCCTTACTGTTGAAGGGTCTGTTTTTTATTTGACAGACAATGGTACATTTTTGGTAACACAGCCAAGTTCTAATTCATCTGTGCGACTTGTAGCAAATTCGGATAGCGAATACGGGCAATACTTAGGTCCAACATTAGAAAATGTTACTATGGAAATGGTAATGGAAAATGGGTGGCATAACATTGGTTTCCCTGTTGATGCAACAGTTGCAGATTTTGCATCGGAGAACAATGTACCCGGTCAATTTCCCATTGTCAACATTTCAGGATCTATTGCAACACAGAATTTACTTTGGTTTAATTCTGAAAGAAGTGATGGATTTGAGCATGGTTACCGAATTTTGGATGTAGATGGAGTTACCTCACTTTATGAATCACATTCTTATGGTACTTATGAGTTGGACATGACAGATGGAGGTAGTTCTGTTGATGCACAATCTCGAGGTTTTCTTTATTTTTTGAGTCCTAATTTTTCTCCCAGCAATCCTTCTAAGCTAAGAGTTTCTGGTACCGCAGAAACAAAGCCATATAGCTATAATGCATTTAAGCAATGGGGCGGATTTAACCTAATTCCAAATCCTTTTCCAGTAAGTATTGATGTTCAAAAAATGGATGATGATGGTTTTTTCACAAATAATAATCTTGATAGAGGGGTCTATATTTGGGATCCTAATGAAAATAGGTATTTTGCAATCGTTCCGTCCGGTTCGTTAGTACCAAGTGTTATTATTGATGGCTCATTGCCTTCGCCTCTAATTGCTCCCTTTCAAAGTGTTTATTATCGCAGAACTGGAGCAAGCGTGAATAGAAGAGAAAATTGGGATGTTAATAATCCTTATCTACCAGGAACCACTCCCAATCCATCAGCCATGATTGGAGCAGCTGTTGGTCCTGGTGAAAAAATTGACTTATCATTGTCAAATCAAGCAAATTTAAGCAGAACTGTGACTATTCTGCCAGAATACCGCTCATCTTGTGCATCAGTACAACATAGAAAGACGAATACTACGGCTGAAAACATTGTTTTAGCTGTGCAGAATAAACAGAATAACGAAGCAGACGTTTTGCAAATTACACTTGACTTTAATGCATCAACTAGCTTTGTTTCTGGAGAAGATATGTTAAAGATGTTCAATCAAAAAGCAGGTGTGCCAAATTTTTTCGCAACCGTAGATGGAAGAGCTGTTGTTGATAACCGCATTCCAGTCCCTACTAATAGTACAAGTGTAAGCATTGGATTAAAGGCAGGGGCTTTTGGGCTTTTTGAAATTAGTGCCCCCATTTCTCCAGTACAATACAATTTGTTTTTAGAAGACAAAGAACTTGGTATTTTACATCCTTTTATAAATGGTAATTATAGTTTTTCAAATACTTCAAGTAACTTAGTAAACCGTTTTGTTCTGCATTTTGGCAATTCACTCTCATTGGATCAAATAGTTATGAGTCAGCCAGCGGTGTATGTTGGCGGAAATTCTGATGGAATTACCATTGATTTTGTTGATATTGAAAGTGAATTTGCTGATGTTGAAATAGTAAACTTACTAGGGCAAGTGCTTTTCAAAAGCTCTGAAGTGTCCACTAGGTCTAGTTTTACTTTTCTAGTAGAAAATAGTACACCTAGAATTTGGTTGATTAACGTACGAACAAAAGAAATACATTCAAATTTCAAAATTATAAGATAATTTTTTATTATTATATTATCACACCCTAGCTTTTGGTTGGGGTGTTTTTTTTATGTTTTTATTTTATTTTTTTTCAAATAGTATTATTTTTGTAGACTTAGGGAAATCATATTTCAAAAATATTTAAATGTGGGGGTATTGCTTATGGTGGGTATTTCAGGATTTTTATTCGTTGTAGTTTTTTTATTCTTAGTTGTTTTGTTGTTGGTTGTGCTATGGTTGGTTTATTCGTTAAAAACGTTAAGGAATGTAATCGTAGATTACCGTACTATACGCCAAGAGTGCCTCAATGATAATTTAAAATTACAAGAGGCTTTAAAAAGTAAAGAACTTCTGTTGGATGAGATTAATCATAGAATAAAAAATGTTTTTCAATTAATGATTGCAGCTGTAAAGCTACAGAAAGAAACTGAAGCCATAGATTTCAAGCAGTTTGTCGAGATTGCTGAAGATCGACTGTCAAATATTGCCATTTCATATGAAATGTTATATCCTAAAAATTATGAGCCCACAATTTCATTACGGTATTATTTGGATGGATTAACCGCGCGCCTGACCTATTTCCATAGCAATGATAATCAAGAAATTAAACGAATAATCCTCGTTGATGATCACATGCTAAATAGAGACTTTGTAAGTGGTATTGGTCTTATAGTGAATGAATTAATCACAAATTCTGTTAAATATGGATTTAAAAATAAAGATGAAGGGCTTATCACCCTGAAAGTTACAATTTCTGAATTTGGAGTCTTTTCGATGACATACTCAGATAATGGAGATTTCGATGGGTCAAATGATATTTTCATGAACCTAGCGGGAGATGGTGGGCTTAGCATTATTCAAATAATGAGCCAACAATTAGGTGGTGGTTTTGATATATTGATAGATAAAGGTTTGAAATTTCAGTTCTCATTTAATGTAAATGAATAAACACAAGAAATACCTATAAAGTGAAGCCCCTTAAATTATAACTTATGACCCCAAGGATACTAATTGTAGAGGATGAGCTATTAGTTGCTTATAACTTGTCAATGTTATTAGAGAATCATGGCTATTCTGTGGTTTCTGTTTGTAAATCACTTCATAATGCTATTGAAATGTTAGATAAACTATTGCCTGATTTAGTTATTCTAGATGTAAATCTAAGGAGTGATGGTGATGGAATACAGGTGGGTCAATATATTAATAGCAAATTAAATATACCCTTCATTTATGTAACGGGACACACAAATCTTGAAACTATGCAGCGGTTACAAGAAACACAGCCCTCGTCTTACTTGTCCAAACCATTCAAAGAAATTGACGTAGTAAACAACGTGCGGATAGCGTTATACAAACATTTGGAACAATCAGATAGCTATCGGTCTACTATTGTAAAAGGAAACTCAAAATATAGTATGCAAACACAACGAGTCATTCAATATATTTATGATAACCTCACTAAGTCTTTAACGATTGAAGAACTTTCGGATTTAATTAATTGGAATAAATTTCATTTTATTAGAGAGTTTAAATCTGAAACTGGTTTAACTCCCTACCAATTTATTCTCAAAGCTAAGGTTGACCGTGGTGAGCAGTTGTTAGAGCATTTTGACTATAGTATTGCTGATATTGCCTTTGAGTTGGGTTTTGGAAATGAGAACAACTTTAGAAATGCATTTATTAAATTCAAAGGCAAGTCTCCTGTAAGTTATCGAAAAGGCAAATACTAAGGAGTTTTGCAAAAGTTGTCAACTTTTGATTTTTTTTGTCACTCATAATGCATTTATCTTTGTCTTAAATTGCAATGACGAGTTTCTTCCCTTTCCCCTTTATTTTTAGTCATTGCAATATTTTTCCCTTCAAACCTTAGCTCTTGCTAAGGTTTGTTTTTTTTTAATATCATAACCCCTCCCTAACATCTAGTTGATAACAACGCTGTTCCTTCGCCAAAACTTTATTGTTATGGCAAAACGCAATGTTGAAATTGTAGTCCTGTCTGATGTTCACCTCGGGACTTTTGGCTGCCATGCCACGGAATTGTTGGGGTATCTCAAACAAATTCAACCTGAAATACTAATTCTCAACGGGGATATTATTGATATCTGGCAGTTTCGAAAACGCTATTTCCCACAAGCCCATCTTGCCGTTATCAAGCAGATTATTAGCCTGGCAGTAAAAGGCACAAAGGTGTATTACCTCACCGGAAATCACGATGAAATGCTGCGGAAGTTTTCAGATTTTAACCTTGGAAACATTACACTTGCTGATAAACTCATTCTTGAGATTGATGGTAGGAAGCTTTGGTTTTTTCACGGTGATATTTTTGATCCCTCTATTCAAAATGCAAAATGGCTCGCAAAACTCGGGGGCTGGGGCTATGATTTGTTGATTTTGATGAATCGCTCCCTCAATAAATTGTTGGCACTTCTGGGCCGTGAAAAATATTCATTGAGCAAACGCATCAAAACGAGTGTTAAAAATGCTGTCAAATACATTAGCGATTTTGAGAAAGCAGCATGTGAATTGGCCGTCGACCAGGGGTACGATTTTGTAATTTGTGGGCATATTCACCAGCCAGAATTGCGCGTTTATCATGGTGAGAAAGGAAGCTGTGTCTATATGAATAGTGGTGACTGGGTGGAGAATCTCACTAGTTTAGAGTATCATAATCACAAATGGGAAATTAAATATTTTCAAAGTAACACCCGAGATAATGAACAGCCATCCGATGGCAATCACCTCGATGGTTTTATGGAAATATTGGAAGCTGAGGCGTTGTTTTCAAACATTGATAAATGAAGGATGAAGTCCTTAAAAAACCAGCGCGATTGAAAATCTTGTATGCTTTTCAGGGAACGGGTAATGGTCATTCCGCAAGGGCGCTTGCCCTCTACCCAGCATGGCTGGCTAGCTCGCATGATGTCGATTTTGTAATTAGTGGCCGCAAAAGTCAATTGAAATTTCCTTTTCCAACTTTACAACTTTCTGGTATTGTGTTGCAATATGGGAAGTCTGGAGGGGTGGCCTGGGGGAAAACCCTGCTTCGTAATAATTGGTGGCAATTTTTTTCAGATATAATTCGATTAGATGTGTCATCCTATGATGTGATTGTAAATGACTTCGAGCCTGTTTCGGCCTGGAAGGCAAGATGGGTCAAGAAGACTATTTTGGGCTTGAGTCATCAAGCGGCAGTTGTGCATCCTCTGGCGCCAAAGCCGCTAAAGAATAATTATTTCGCTGAGGTCTTTATGAGATGGTTTGCGCCAGCTAATACCCATATAGGATTTCATTTTTTGCCCTTTGCGGAAGGGGTGCTGCCACCCTTGCAAACTACATGTACTGAAACTTTACAACAAAAGCGATTGCGAAAAAGCTGCTTGGTTTATCTACCAGCTTTTGGTTTGTCTCACATTCTTAATGTTTTGGAGCGTTTTCCTCTTTTCCATTTTACCGTTTTTCACCCAGATGTCACAAACGTTCAAAGTAACGGAAATGTAGTATTGCATCCTGTTGATAAGGAGAGGTTTACTCGGGTTTTCGCACAAGTATCTCGTGTTATTTGTTCTGCCGGCTTCGAATTGCCCGCCGAAGCGCTAGCCAACGGGAAACAGCTTTTAGCTATTCCCATTAAGAAGCAATATGAGCAATACTGTAACGCCGCCGCACTCAAGGGAATCCGGGGAGCCACTGTAGCAACGCGCTTTTCAGCTGGTATAGTAGGGGAGTGGCTGATTCAACGATCGGGTCCAGCTACAACGCTCCTTGAAACGATTACTCCAGAAGAGGTGTTGCGAAAGGTATTGGAAAAAGTAGCTGGAATGCAGTTGTCCTCCATAGATTTGGAGTAATTGGATGTTTGAATTTCTGAGTTGTTTCTCCTTGTGGTTGCTACTTGGCGGCTTGGTTTTATTGCATTTTTGGTTTTGTCTTTACAGTTTTGCAGCGGGTTTATTTGAGTGCGTATTTTGTGGTGTGTTTTTTTTGTGTGGGGGAAAGAAGGGTGTTTTGTTTGAAAAATGTAGGTGCTTTAAATTATTATACGCTTATCTACAAATTTCTTACATTTTGTAAATTTGAGTATAACACAAAAGAGGATTTTTAATATACTTACCTGCTTTCAAATCCGCTAAATATTTGTTTCTACCCCCCCAGAAAACTCAACTTACAACCTTGAACCCGCGTGACGTTTTTTTCGATGTCTGTTTTTTAGTGTTTTAAAAGCTTTAGTCTCGCATGCTGTTTAAAGCGTTCGCCTACCGGCTCGCGGGTTTATTGAGGGGTATTTGAGAGGTAAGAGGAGAAAGATTGGCAATCAACTTTGCACAATTCTATTTTTAGTTTTTGGGGTGCTTACTACAACTTGGTAATATTAAAGAAAGGAATACAGGATATCTGGGACTGGCTATGCAGCGCGTAACTTAGTTGCAGCTGAATTTTGTTGATTATACTGGACTGGTTACTCTTTGTTTCGAGCTCTTTGGTTTATATACGCTTATTACCAAAATGTAAGAATTCAAAAGGCGCAGCGAACTTTTTCTCATGACTCATATTAAGAAGTTTTGTCCCCTGAACAACCTGTAAATGTAA
>JAIULY010000017.1 GCA_022565875.1 Schleiferiaceae bacterium
CAAATACAACAACTCAAAGAAGAAGTGGCTTTTTTGCGGGGGTTGGTGGGGAAACAGTGAAGATGAGGAAAAGAGGTGAAGAAAAATGAGGATATTGTAAATCATATTTCATAGTTAGGCTTTGCATCAAAGAAAAAAATTATGTATTTTTGCGTAATGGAAACAGAATCTAAACAAACAAAAAACTCTGAAAAACGAGATTTCATAAAAGAATATAATGAGTTAATCGACTCTTCAAAAAATTCTGTTGTAATTGTTTCGGAATGGTCAAAAGAAGGAGATTATTTCAAAAAATTATCAATGTACGACAACAACTATAAGCCCATCCCAACTCTTGGAGAAACCACTCTGATTAAATCCTTTTAAATAATGCCGAATTGGAATGAGGTTATCATTGAAATTCAACAGGAGCAGCAGAAACATCCGAATGTAAACCCTCTCGATACCGTAAGGAGAAAATATCTCAAAAGAGTATCTGAAATTACAGGTAGAAATACAATTGCGTATTATTCGGGTTGGCTTCAAAAACCCACTGCCCCAGGAACAGCAGTAGGAGACAAGGATAAATCCGGATTTATGTTAGGCATTAACAAGCTTGACAGAAGTCAAGGGTTAGATTTAATATTACACACGCCAGGTGGAGATATAGCCGCAACAGAGTCCTTGGTTGACTACCTATATTCAATGTATGATAAAGACATTAGAGTTATTGTTACGCAAATTTTAATGTCAGCAGGAACAATGATTGCCTTTGCTTCTAAAGAAATTGTAATGGGGAAACATTCTAATTTAGGACCCATTGACCCACAAATGGGAGGTTTAGCTTGTCAAGCTGTGTTAAATGAGTTTGAACAAGCAAAGGATGATATAAAGCAAAACCCCCACTCAGCCGCATTGTGGCAAGTAATTATCAGCAAATACCACCCTACTTTTTTAGGCGCATGTCAACAGGCAATCGAATGGTCTGAAAAAATGGTTTCTGACTGGTTAGAATACAATATGTGTAATGGAGACCTTGAAAGAGTTAAAAACATTGTTGGCACTTTTTCTAATCATAGTGTACAGAAATCACATTCAAGACACATTTCAAAAAAGGAGTGTAAAGAAGTCGGTTTAGTAATTTCTGACCTTGAAAGTAATCAAGAACTCCAAGATGCAGTTCTAACGACACATCACGCATTTATGCACACCTTTTCAAATACACATTGTGTAAAGATAATTGAAAATCATCAGGGTGTTGCCTACATTGAACAAGCAGCGCCGCCAAGCTCGCATTGAGCATCTAAAAAATGAAGTGGCTTTTTTGCGGGGGTTGGTGGGGGAAAAGTAATAGTTATGGGCTTGTTCCAAAAACCTGCTCATAAATCTTCTCCCCAAATGCATCTAATACATATTCCTGCACCGTAGCCAAGCCAATGCTTTTGCGATTTTCGTTTAATTTATCAATGCCAATATGTGGATCGAGTTTATAAACTCCGTTTTCAATGCTTAATTGCGAGCCGTAGAGCTGTTTTTTACCTCGAAAAATTTGATATCGGTCATGCATCAAGGCATAATATTCAGGTGGTGACTCACCCTCTTCCACGGCTTTTTTAAGTAATGGTAAAGTTTTTTTACGCACTTGATTTTCCGCATGTTGCACGATGAAAAAACAGGCTCGTTCACCTGGCTCTCCCACTTTTCTAACTGTTAGCCACCCGTCGTGCTGTTGCATCAACTTTAAAATTACGCCTATTTGCTCTTGCGATTTTTTACGATACGCTGCTTGATAGGACTTAAACTCAGGTGTGCCGAAAGCAGGTGTTTCATCAGTATAAAATCTTTTTAAGCTGCGGTTTTTTTGGTCTTCCGCACCCATTTCCCAAAGCATAAAAGAAACATCAGGAAGTTCCATTTTTGGTAGGGAATTAATGTACTGTCCCTTAAGCGTCTGGACTATTGATGACCAAATCACCGAATCATTTCGCATCTTAGATAATTCAGAATCAATGAAAAGCCGCTGTAAACTATCGGGGTGTTCGGTTTCCAATATCCATTGAGATAGGATAGCCTGATTTTCCTCTAAAGTCCACTGACTTTGAGTCTCCCTAAAAACATGATAATCAACATTATTTTGAGCAATTATCGTGTGCCAAATGATTGAAAAAGAAAAAAACAAGGTGTGGAGGATGTTGTTTTTTTTCATGAGCATTCCGATGATTTTTAAGTTCAACGATGATTTTAGCAAATCTATTATACAAATTAAACCTAACCGCTTTTTTAGACGATACAATTTGCGATTGAATGCAAATCATCGCCTTCCTGCCACTACCGCCCCCACAGCCTGCGCAGCTGAAACAGCAGGTGGTCTAGTATACTCCCTTCTTCGGTTACAATTTCCCCCCAACCCATACAGCTCGAGGATTCGTTTTACTCGAGCATTCACATTCCTAGCTTTATGATAGTTGCCGATAAAGTTGATAAACTCAGAATACATTCCAAAAAAATCATGCTTTTTTTGGAATGCATTCCAAAAATGTTGTAATTCATACCGAAAGCGAATTTAAAGTAATTACCCCCGAAAATAATATGTCGTTTGTAAGTTGGGTTGAGCTGTGACGATCACGAAGGTTTTTTAGCCACGAATGTTCACGAATACACACGAATGTTTTATTCGTGAACATTCGTGTAATTCGTGGCAATACAAATGCGTGTTTTTAGCGGCGCCACGATATGGATATGAATGTTTTTATTAAAGGCACATTTATTACAACCCCCCTTTAACCATGCAAATCTCAAACTATAATTGAAATTTGCATGGTTAGAACAAGGTTCGTATATTCGCAATAAAAATGTATTTCGCAAGACAATTAGAGGCCGACCTTGTTTTCGGCATCAATCATTTTCCAGTTACAGCCCTCATCGGACCTCGTCAATGCGGAAAATCGACATTGGCAGCAGAAATAATGAAAAGACATTCCAAACCAACGATTTATTTAGATTTAGAAAGACCGTCAGATTTGGAAAAATTAAACGATGCAGAATGGTTCTTAAGCAGCCAAAAAGACAAACTTATTTGCATCGACGAGATTCAGCGTAAACCGGATCTTTTCCCACTGATTCGCAGTCTGGTTGACGAGTGGAATCGCACCGGATGCTTTTTGATTCTTGGATCTGCTTCTCGGGATCTATTGCTTCAAAGTTCGGAGTCATTGGCGGGAAGAATTGTATATAAACAACTCACCCCGTTGTTGTGGAGTGAGGTTAAAAATGTCACTATCGAACAGTATTTCGAACGAGGTGGATTTCCTAGAAGTCTTTTAGCCGCAAATAATAAAGCCTCCTTCGAGTGGCGAAATTCTTTTATCCAAACATTTTTGGAGCGTGACTTATTACAATGGTCAAATTTCACCCCCCAGACCATGCGTCGACTATGGCAAATGTTGGCACATGTAAACGGACAAACGATAAATTATACCTCGCTGGGAAATTCTCTAGGTGTAAGCAACCAGACCATAAAGAATTATATTGATTTATTGCAAAGCACCTATATGGTCGATGCCATTCAACCCTATTCAAACAATCTGGGAAAACGATTGGTCAAGTCTCAAAAAATGTATGTTACAGATGCAGGGATTACCGCCTCATTGTTAGGATTAAAAACGTTTGTGGATTTATCAGGACACCCCGCTTTTGGAGCGCTTTGGGAAAGCATCGTTTTAATCAATTTACGCGGACACTTCCCCAACGCAGAAATTTTTCACTATCGAACCACAAATGGTGCAGAGGTAGATTTTGTGGTGCGTTTTGAGCAGCAACAATTTGTGGTAGAATGCAAAGCATCTTATGCCCCAAAACTTTCTAAGGGAAATTTCATTGCCATTGAAGATGTAAATCCGGTAAACAGCTTTATTGTCACACCGTCTAATGAGAATTGGCCTATGAAAAAAGGCATTGATGTGGTATCGTTAAACGGACTCATTGCGTCTATAAAAGGTTTTTTAGACACGTAGTTTAAGGCGCTTTGACTTTGCGAAGTTTTTTAGTCACGAATGTTCACGAATGCACACGAATGTTGAGTTCGCTCCAAAAAGGTTGATTTCCATCAAATCCAACGCGGAGGGAATTTTTGGGCCGGAGCTAACTTAATTGTTGGTGAGGATTAACCCCTCCCCAATAAGGAAATATTTGACCAAAAGGGACTTTTTGTAGCGTTAAACTTTTAATAAAGTTGTAAAACTGTCGTTTCCCGATTGGTTTAGCTGCGCTGACGCGCTTGGGTTTAGCGCAGCAGGCTAGGTCGCCTGCTGTTTGGGTTTAGAGAGGCCGGCTGGCGCCGTCCTTGGTTTAGAGAGGGGGTAGGTGTGCGGCGTTTCCTCGAGTCCTTTGGCTTCGGCTCCGCTCAGTCAGCGGTGAGGTGCGCGAATTGAAAAAATAGCCGCACCCTGAGCGGAGCCGAAGGGTGCGGCGGGTGTCGTTTGATAATCCATTATGCAGTACAATCGGTTTATCCCGCATCAAACATAACCCTCCGTGAAACTCCGTGTCCGAAAAATTGAAAATTGACGAACAGCTATAATCAAACATAACCCTTCGTAAAACTTCGTGGCAAACTTCGAGCAACTTAGTGTTCCAAAAAAAGAATCGCAAAATGGATAACCAAACGCCGTCATCGGAAAACGCCGCGCCTACCTCCCCCTAAACCCTTACGGTTTAAGGTTTAAGTTAAACCTTAAACTTTCAACTTTAAACCAATTCGGAATTTTGGAAGAATCAATATCTCAACGTAGTCCCGAAAACACCGCGCCTAACTCCCCAACTCCCAAACCAATTCCCCGTTGTATCTTCGCCCCGATGCACATGACGATAGACATTGGGAATACCCGCGTGAAGATAGCGGTGTTTGAAGGCCCTGATATGATGGTTTTTCGCGCCATAGACCGAGAAGCTTTTGGGCAGGTTGTTTTGGAAATGCGAGCAACGTATCCAATTTCACGTGCCATTTACGCCCATTCGGGTCCGGACATGACGCTTAGCGAAAAAGAAGCTTTAGCGGGTGTGTCTTTGGTGCAACTCACGCCAACATTGCGGTTGCCTTTTGCGGTTTCTTACGATACCCCCAAGACCTTAGGCATGGATCGCGTGGCATTGGCTGCAGGTGCGTTAAGCGAATTTCCAGGAGAAACAGTGTTAGTTGTTAGCTTGGGGACTTGCGTGACGTACGAGTTGATGACCAACAACAGCTATTGTGGTGGCGGTATTAGTCCGGGATTACAAATGCGGTTGCGCGCCCTTGCCGATTACACCCATGCGCTACCGTGGTTAAAAAATCAGCAAACGGCATTAGACACCGAAGGGAAAAACACCAAACAGAGCATTCAACACGGCACTATTTGGGGCTGGAAACAAGAAATTTTGGGCGTAATAAAAAATTATCAACGGCGTTTTAGAAACATTAAGATAATTATAACAGGTGGCGACGCACATTTTTTTGATGATTGTATAAAAAGTCACATCTTTGCACGCCCAAATTTGAATGCCATAGGCCTAAACTTTATTTTGAGACACCATGCACATTAGCAAAAGCTTGATTTACATCGGCTTTTTTTGTTTGACAATTTTAGACATAAAGGGACAAGTGACTTCGGTGTCACCATTTTCACGCTACGGACTAGGCGATTTACAGCCAAACTTTTTCGCTCCCGGCCTCGGAGCTGGTGGTTTGACACAAGCGTATCGCCATCAAAACCTAATCAACGTTGGGAATCCAGCAAGCTTAACAGCCTTGAAATTTACGACATTAGAGGTGGGGTTGCTTTCTAATACGTATCAACAAGAGGCGAGCAATGGCGTGAGCCAATTCAACAACATTACCAACTTTGGATATTTAGCTGTGGGTATCCCTGTTGCTAAATGGTGGGCTTTTCAAGTCAGTCTTCGGCCTTATGCGCAAACAGGCTACACCAATATTTTTCAAGAAAACGACCCAGATTTCGGCCTGCTTGAGTATCGTTTTAGTGGAAACGGCAGTTTGGCACAAGTACAGTGGGGCAATGGATTTAAAATAGGCAAACGTCTTTCAGTTGGTGTAAACAGCGCTTTTATTTGGGGCAACAATGCCTATTTGAGCGATGTTGTTTTCTTATCAAATAATTTTTTCAACACAAGAAGAGAAGAAACCTATTTGATCCGTGGGTTGCAATTTGATTTTGGAATGCAGTACGTTCAGCCGCTCAATAGGGAGAAGGGCACCGAATTGGTTTTGGGTGCCACCTATGACAATGGCAGCGCACTGACCAATGATATCAATATTTTGGATTACACCTTTCGCACCAATCAAGGGATAGCAGCCGGCAGAGATACAGTGGGGCGTTCTGAGAATTCTGGTACCCAGCTCTTGCTAGCGCCGCGTGGTGGAGCAGGATTTGCTGCGCAGCGTCGTGACAAAGAAACAGGTATTTTGGCTTGGATGTTGAGCGCTGAGTACACCTATCAAAACTGGAGTGAGTTTTCGATAGTTGGTTCTTCACAGGAGTTTTTGAATGCAAATCGCTTTGCGGTGGGTGCATCAATGGTGCCATCATTGACCCTTTCGCGGTTGCGGAATTCGCGCAGCATTTTAAATCGCATCGAGTATAAGGCTGGATTCTATACGGGTAACACCTATATAGAATATGAAGGCGGCGCCATACAGGATCGTGGCATGACTCTTGGATTCACCATCCCGTTAACCCACAAAGCCCTCGCTGGAGAAGAGCGCTACTCGCGATTCACCATTAGTACAGCATTGGGTGAGCGCGGAAATCTTGGATCTTTTGGTTATCGCGAGCGTTATGCAAATGTTTTGATAGGGATCAGTGTGAATGACAAGTGGTTTGACAAGTTTAAATATCGCTAATAATAAAAACTAAAATAGATGAAACGGATATTCTTTAGTATTTGGATACTAACGAGTGTATTCTTGGTAAAGGCACAAGATGCCGGAGTATCACCTGAATGGGGTGGAAATATTGCTGATAGTGTAAGGTGTTGGGAGTCCTATAATATTTATGGTTCTCTTTATCAAAGTCAAAGTTATTTGGAGGCTTTTGAGAGTTGGAAAGTAGTTTACGACTTGTGTCCTGGCGCCAAAAAGAACACCTTTATCATGGCGCCAAAGCTGTTGACGGAAAAAATCAATGCCACCGCAGATCCTGCGGAAAAAGCTAAATTGGTCAACTTATTATTAGAATCCTACGACAAACGGTTGGAGTATTTCCCAGAAAAACACGGTTATGTGTTGGGGATGCAGGCCGTAGAAATCATGAAGTACTTTCGCGATGAGCCTCGTAAATATTATGATGCTTTTCAAGAAGCTTTAAAGTACGATGACGATGGTGACTTAGTAAGTCCGGCGGTAATCAACGGGTTGTTTATTTCAGCCACACGATTGTTACAAGCCAAAGATGTTGAGTTAGACGAGTTCTTTAACGTGATGAACATTGTTTTGGAATCTGTTGAGACCAACAACAACCAATTGAATCGCGACATTGCTGCCGTTTATGCTAAAGTTACTCGCCCTGATACCTTGGGTGGAGAAGATGCCGACCCCATTGTTGATTCTGCGGCCTTGAGCAGAGAAGACAACCAAGCACTTTACCGCTTGACGAAAACGCTAGAAGGATACGAGAAAGTTGAGTCCAATGTTGAAAAATTGTTAGGCGATATTCTTTCTTGCAGTCGCTTGTCGCGCATATACAATCAAGAGGCATTCGACAAGTATGTAGATGACCCTATTTGGTTGCGTCGTGCAGCAAACATGCTTTCTAAGGAGCGCACAAACGACGCCGGCGAACCAGAAGACTGTACGGATGACCCCATGTATTTCATGATTGCGGAACGCTTGTACGAGCTAGAGCCGTCAGCCAATGCAGCACGTGGTATGGGCCGTTTGAGTTTTAAGAAAGAGGACTATAAAAAAGGACTAGAGTTTTACAAACAAGCAGCAGAGTTAGAGGCAGACCCTAAAAAGAAAGCCGGTGATTATATTAAAATCGCATTGGCTTACCAAAAAGAAGGCAACTTGTCCTCTGCGAGAACGTATGCCAATCGTGCGAAAAACAATCGCCCCGACTGGGGAGATCCTTACTTAGTGTTAGCCACAGTTTATGCTGATGCTGCCGGTACCTGTGGAAACAATGTGTTTGAGAAGAATGCGGTTTATTGGTTGTCAATCAAAGAATTGTACTCGGCTATTTCCGTAGACCCTTCCTCTAGCAAAAAAGCTAATGCGCTACTTTCTAATTATAAAAAGCGCTTACCAGACAAAGGGGTGAGCTTTACCTTGGACAAAAAAGAAGGGGATACCTATCGCATTGGCTGTTGGATAAACGAAACCATTACCGTGAAATTTTACTAAATGAACGGTTCGGTTTTCAACGTACTTGCTTTTAAAAAAAACATTGCCGTCCTAGTGACGGTAATGTTTTTTTTATGCCTTTTAGTGAGTTGTGTCAATGATCCAGAAGAGGTAAAGAAAGCCACTGTTGAGGATGAGTCCCCACTAGAGATTCAAGAAAACGTGCGACTTACCTACACAGATAGTGGAATGGTGAAATTGATTTTGGAGGCAGATCGTGCGGAGAACTTCGGGCACACAGAAGAACCAACGTTGGTATTCCCTGAGGGAATTTTTGTGCGCTTTTTCAATGAGGAAGGCGAAGAGGATTCGCAAATAACAAGTGAATACGCCATTCGGTATGTCAATAAAAAATTATGGAAAGCACGTGGCGATGTAGTAGTGCTCAATAGCAAAGGTGAGAAATTGAATACCGAAGAATTATTTTGGGACGAAGAAAAGGAAATTATCTACTCCAATGTTTTTGTGAAAATGACCACCGAAGACCAAATTATTATGGGAGAGGGCTTTGAAAGTGACCAAAACTTTACCAATGCAGAGGTGAAAAAAGTAACCGGTCAGATACTTTTAGACGAGGAATAAATTTACTTACTTTTGGCCTTTAGAATTTAGCGTCTCATTAGCTCAAGCAACAGTAAAATTAGTTTATGAAAAATTTATTGCGTGTCGTAGAAATTATGTGGTTAGTCATTGCGGCAATGTCTATTGTGGAGGTGATTAAAAATTGGGGAGGCGACCAAACTCGGGTCTTGATTTTTGCTGCTTTTTTCGTGATGGCTGTTTTTATGTTTTTCTTCAGAGTGAAAAGTCGTCGCAAGTTGAGTGAGAAGTTTGAAAAAAAGAACAACTCAGCCAAATAACGATGGACGAAGACGCAGCGGCGATAACCCAATCAGCTAGATCGTAATGAGCACAACAGTTTTAATTGTGCTGACGGTTATCTTCTCAGGAATTTTTTCTGGGCTAGAGATTGCGTTTGTGTCTGCCAATAAGTTTCAGATTGAGTTGCAGGCGAAGAAGGGAACATTCCCCTTTGTCTTACTCGCGCAGCTTTCGCGCAGTCCGGCACGATTTATTGCCACCATGCTCGTGGGAAACAATTTGATGTTGGTACTTTATGGCTTGTTGATAACGGAAGTTTTAGATGCGCCACTGGCTCCTTACTTGAGTAATCCCTTTGGCATCCTTTTGGTACAAACCATCATCAGTACACTCATTATTTTGTTTTTTGCAGAATTCATCCCCAAAAATTTATTCAACACCCATTCAGATACCGCTTTAACAGTCTTTGCATTGCCTGCTTGGGTCTTTTATATGCTGTTTTATCCTATTGTATCTTTTATAATAGGTATTTCGAACTTTGTGTTGAAGCACCTTTTTAAAGTGGAAATACCAGAGGGCGAACCGGTCTTTACGCGATTAGATCTCGATGACCTACTAAAGAAACATACCGATAGCGTTGATGGAGAATCAGAAGTGGATCCTGAAATTGAGATTTTGCAAAATGCCCTAGGGTTTTCAGAGCGCAAAGCTCGAGAATTTATGGTGCCCCGAACAGAAATAGTGGCCCTCGAATTAGGAGACACCGTGGAGCGTTTAACCGAGGCTTTTGTGAAGAACGGTTATTCCAAAGTCATTATTTACAAAAAGAACATCGACAATATCATTGGCTACGTGCATTCCTATGATATGTTTAGTGAGCCCGAAACCATAAAAGAGGTGTTGCGTCCCAATCTTTTTGTACCAGAAAGCATGAAGGCAAACGAGGTACTGAATCTATTTACAAGAGAGCGAAAAGGATTGGCTATTGTGCTCGATGAATTTGGTGGCACATCAGGGCTTATCACCCTAGAAGATGTGGTGGAAGAAATTGTTGGAGAAATCGACGACGAGCACGATGCCGACAGTTTGCTGGAAAAAGAATTAAGTGAATCGGCCTATCTTTTTGCAGCGCGTTTGGAGATAGATTACTTGAATAATAAGTACAAATTTGACCTTCCTGAGGGCGATAATTACGAAACTTTGGGAGGATTGATTATCGATATCCACGAAAGTATACCAGAAACGGGAGAAATTATTGTTTTTGGAAAATACCAATTTGAAATTAATAAAGTGAGTTCCAATAGAATAGAGGAGGTGATCGTCACCACTTTACACAGCTAGTACAAGTAATAACATTTAATGTAAATTGGTTGTCACAATGCTTTTTTAGTTTAGAATCGACATTGTATATTCGCAACCTCAAAAATCGAAAGTAGAAATATGGCAACATTAGAAAAAATTCGCCAGCGTTCCGGCTTGTTAATCATAGTAATAGGATTTGCAATGCTCGCGTTTATCCTCACGGATTTGTTAGGTAGTGGGAACTCATTATTAATGGGAGATGCTGCTAATGCAGGTAAGATCAACGGTGAACCCGTCACAATGGATCAGTTCGCTAAGAAATTGAACACTCGCACAGAGGGTTACAAAAACCAAACGCAAGACTTTGCTTTGGAGCGCGTTACCACCAAACAATTGGCAGACCAAACTTGGAATGACCTCAAAAGAGATATCATTTTGGGCGCTGAATTCGAAAAATTGGGCATCAAAGCTACCAAAGCTGAGATATTTGAAGAAATTATTCGCAACCCGAATATCCAAAGTGCAGCTATGTTTCGCAATGAAGCAACGCAGCAGTTTGAGGCCAATCGCTTGACGCAATATTTGGCTAATATGCGTGACCAAGCTAGCACAGGCGACCCGCAAGCTATCGATTTTTACCAACAGTGGTTGGACTTCGAGGACGCTATAACAGAGCAAATTCTCAATGACAAGTACAACACTGCCGTAAGTAAAGGTTTGTACACACCTACCGTTCTTGCCAAAGAAAGCTACCGTCGTAATTCTCAAAATGTGGCTGCGCAATACGTGCATTTGCCTTATTCTGATGTGGCAGATTCAGAAGTTACTGTGTCAGATGCTGAAATCAAAAAATATTACAACGCCAACAAGAACAAGTTCAAGCAAGAGGCTTCTCGCGATATCGAATTTGTGGATTTCTTTATTGAGCCAAGTTTTGAAGATGAAAAAGCGGTTATCGCCGATTTGGAAGGCCTAGTAGAAGATCGTGTTTCCATAAACCCCATGACGAATGAGTTGGATACTGTTGTAGGATTCCAAAATACAGACAATGATTCTTTGTTTGTTGCTATGAATGGCGACTTGCCTTTTCAAGACCGTTTTCTGAACAAAGATGAGTTTTCAGAAACATTAGACACTATCCTTTGGGACGCTCCTGTTGGAACGATTTACGGTCCTTACCAAGAAGGCGGCTATTTTGTGGTGGATAAAGTTAATAAGGTAATAAGCATTCCTGACAGTGTGAAAGCAAGTCACATCCTCATTGCTTTCCAAGGAGCAGAGCGCGCCGGTCAGCAAGTAACCCGCGATCAAAGAGAAGCATTTGTTTTGGCAGATAGCCTTTACAAAGCCATTAAGGAAGATCCGAGTCTGTTTTCGGAAATCAATATTCAGTATTCAGATGATCAAGTTTCTAAGATGGATGGCGGCAATCTGAATTGGTTTCAAGATGGCCAAATGGCAGAAGGATTTTCAAAGTATTGCTTTAGAAATAAGACGGGAGACATCGGTTTTGTGCCAACCAATTTTGGTTTCCACATCATCCGCATCGACGATCAAAAAGGGGCTACCAAAGCCGTTCGTTTGGCAACCTTGGCCCGTCGTTTAACACCTAGTGAAAACACCATAAAAGACGTAAACCGCGACGCTGCAAACTTTGCTTCCGCTGTGCGTAACGGAGGGGAGCCTTTCTCCGTAACAGCAGAATCAAAAGGGTATAACCCACGCCCGGTTACAGGTCTTGAAATTTTTGACGAGAATATTTTAGGTCTGGGCAATAGCCGCAACATCGTTAAATGGGCTTACGATGAGAAGTCACTTGTTGGTGATATGAACATTTTCGATGTAAACAATCAAGTGGTGGCCGTTGTGCAGTTGACACGCATCAACGAGGAGGGCCCTGCACCATTAGAGTTTGTTCGCGACGAAATTGAAGCCATTCTCATCAAAGAAAAGAAGGCGGAAATCCTCAAAGGAAAGCTGCGTGATAACCTAGCATCAGCTACAGATGTTGCGTCATTAGCCACAGCTACAGGCAAAACAATGGGCGTGTCGAACATGACTTTTAGCAGCAGCAACTTCCCTGGTATTGGCAACGAGCCAAAAGCGGCGGGTACCTTGCATGGCTTACCTCTCGGCATATTATCTTCACCGGTAGCCGGAGAAACAGGTGTGTTTGTTTTGGCTGCTTCAAGCCGTGACGAATTTGCTGATAAAGGGAACTATGACGAAGATAAAGAATTGGCCAACGGTGCCGTTCGCAACACAGTTCAAACACGCTTGTTCCCTGCCTTAGAGAAACAAGTAAAAATCACCGATCGCCGTCACGTTTTTTATTAAAATTTGCAATTAATTGATCCGGCCTTACGCTGTATTGTTACAATAAGTGCAAAGTTAAAATTAAAGCAACCTCGTCCTTTTGGGCGAGGTTTTTTGTTTTTTTCAAATAAGATTTTTGTTTTCTTAGGGTTTACATTCCCGCAATTGAGGGCATTGAGGTTTTCAATACGAATCCCTTTTCAAGACCAAATCATCTCCAATGTACATGTAAGCCGAACGGTTTATTTTTTTAGCTTTGCTCATTGAGAAAAAGCCTTTAGATTTTGAGTTTTTTCGCATTCATGAGTCTTTAATAAATTGATAGTTATTACTATGAAAATTCACAATATAGCAGCAGATGCTACACACCAACTTTTTATTTACGCAGCTACCTCTACAGCAGAATTGTTGGGGTTGCCAATAAGCGATACCGTAAAGCTAAAATTGCAAGCGATTATCAGTGATGACAAGGAAAAAATGGTGCGTTTCGACGTTGATCATGGCGAAGGCGTATTGTTATACAATGCCAAAGGCGCTCCAACGGCAGTTCAGCTAGAATACTGGAGGCGTTTGGGAGCGAAAGCGGCTAAACTGGGCAATGAGGCCAAAACCACAGCCGTGCAAATACACACACCGCCAGCGATAGGATTAGCCATAGCTGAAGGGTTAGCATTAGCGAATTATCAGTTTTTAAAGTATTTTACAGATGCCGAAAAACGCGCTAATGCCATTCAGCAAATTTGTGTTTGTCAGGCCAGCGAGGCTGCTGTTGCCGAGTTACAAGTTATCGTTGATAGTGTTTACGAGGCGCGGCACTTAATCAATGAACCCGTGATTACACTCACGGCAGTACAATTGGCTAAAGAAGCGGAAAGACTTGGAAAAGCGGCTGGTTTTAAAGTTGAGGTATTGACCAAAACAAAAATTGAGTCCTTGAAAATGGGTGGTTTGTTGGCTGTGAACTACGGCAGTATCGATCCCCCAACATTCACCATCATGGAGTATAAACACCCAGATTGCCAATGGGAACAGCCTTTGGTTTTGGTAGGCAAAGGCATTGTGTATGATACTGGAGGGTTAAGTCTGAAGCCTACAGCTGGTAGCATGGATTCTATGAAAAGCGACATGAGTGGCGCCGCCGCTGCCATCGGCACCATGACAGCTGTTGCCAAAGCAAAGCTACCTGTACACGTAGTGGCTCTAGTGCCGGCAACCGACAATCGTCCGGGTATGAATGCCTACACACCTGGCGATGTCATAGAAATGGGCAGTGGAAAGAAAGTAGAAGTGCTCAATACAGACGCTGAAGGCCGCATGATTTTAGCAGATGCATTGCATTTCGCCAAAAAATACAAACCCTCTTTAGTTATAGATTTAGCAACCCTAACTGGAGCCGCAGCAATCGCCATTGGCAAGTACGGTATTGTGGCAATGGGTAATGCAGCAGAAGAAGAGTTTGCTGCTTTGTCGAAAAGTGGACACACTGTGCACGAGCGCATTGCGCAATTTCCTTTTTGGGAAGAGTACGATGAATTGATACAATCTACTATTGCAGATATTAAAAATATAGGTGGACGAGAAGGCGGCGCCATAACCGCTGGTAAATTCCTCGCTAACTTTATCGATTACCCTTGGATACACCTCGATATTGCAGGTCCAGCATTTTTAGATAGTGATGACCATTATCGTCTCAAAGGAGGAACGGGAGTTGGTGTGCGCTTGTTGTTTGATTTTTTAAAGAACAAAGCATGAGTGATTTAGAAAAAAGATCTATACCAGTTATCGGGATAACCTGTGGCGACCTCAATGGAATAGGCATGGAGGTAATCATGAAAACTTTGCAAGACCCACAATTGATGGATCTATGTACTCCAGTTGTTTTTGCCTCATCCAAAGTTGCTGGCTACCACCGAAAAGCATTGGATATGCAGCAATTTAATTTCCATTTGATTAGTAGTTTAGACGCCATTCAAGAAGGGAAACCAAATTTGCTAAACACCTGGCAAGAACCCGTGAACTTAGAGTACGGACAAGAAAGTGAAGAGGTCGGGTCATTTGCATTACAATCTATTGACGCAGCCATAGCCGCTCATAAATCGGGAAAGATTGATGCGGTGGTAACGGCTCCCATTCACAAAAACACCATAAAACTAAAGGACCGCCCCTTTGCCGGCCACACGGGATACTTGGGAGAGGAAACAGATGGCGACCCCATCATGATTTTGGCCCACGAAGGGTTGCGTGTGGGTTTGGTAACAGGACACCTCCCTATACGTGCGGTTGCCGAAGCAATTACTACAGAAAAAGTACTTGCAGCACTGCGAAAAATGCATTTTAGTTTACAAGTAGATTTTGGTATTCAGCGGCCCAAAATAGCCGTTTTGGGATTGAATCCGCACGCCGGTGACAATGGACTATTGGGAGAGGAAGAGCAAACTGTTATTGCGCCAGCCCTCGCAACAGGACAAGAAGAAGGCATCATTGTTTATGGGCCTTTTGCGGCCGATGGTTTTTTTGGTAGCGGGCAATTTGAAAAATTCGACGGTATTTTAGCTATGTATCACGACCAAGGACTGGTTGCTTTCAAAACATTGGCTTTTGGCAATGGGGTGAATGTAACAGCGGGTTTACCATTGGTAAGAACCTCACCCGATCACGGTACCGGTTTTGATATCGCAGGCAAAGGTATTGCCGATGAAAACAGCTTTCGACAGGCACTTTTCATGGCAGTTGACATTTGGCGCAACCGGAGTTTGCATCAAGAACTAACTGCCAATCCATTGAAAAAACACCGCCAACCCAGTATGCGCGGAAACAATTAGAAAGGTTGTTTTTGCGGATGACGCGAAATGAATACTTGATGAACGTTCCCCGCCGGTTTTGGGAAACGAATCGATATTCATGCCGCGAAAATTTCCATAGGGTTTGGGAGTTGGGAAGTTAGGGGGGAGGCGCGGCGTTATCGTCGACTCACACTTTCATTTCACGATTCTTTTTTGGAACACGGAGTTCCACGGAGTTGGATACGGAGTGACACTGAGATTTGAAAAATATATATTTCCCGTGTCACCCAGTGCTCCCCGTGTCCGCCGTGGTGAACCATCAGGCATAAACCCCTCATGAAAACGCCGCTTCCCTTTTACATCCCCTCTAAACCAAGGCCAGCGCCAGCCGGCCTGTCTAAACCTAAACAGCAGGCGACCTAGCCTGCTGCTCTAAACCCCAGCGCATCAGTGCCTCTAAACCAATCTGGAAACGCTGCACACCTAAAAAACACAAGCCTACTCCCATCCCCCAAATCTGTGAGTATCGCCAGGCGAATACAAAAAAGCGGTGAGCAAGGTCCGTAGCCCGCAAAGTGATAGCCCCCTCGTGAAAACGCCGCTTCCCATTTGAACTATTCCTGCTGCCTACCGGGCGTCAAAAAGTAACATTAGGAGTAGAAATCCAAGCGCTAATCAAAAACCTTAAAATTCACTGAAATAAAAACTTTGTGGATTTGAAAGTTTTCGTAATTTCGCACGCTCGAACGACGTAGTCATGAAAAAAACATTGAGAGATTTTATTATTTCATTTTCAGGGCTGAAGTTGGGTAAGCATGAGTTTCGTTATGAGCTCGATGCGGCGTTCTTCGATCATTTTGGCGAAGTTGAATTTACGGATCCAGCTGTGCATGCAGTAGTGACCCTCGACAAGCAAACAACGATAATGGAGTTGACCATCGATGTGAGCGGTTCGGTTACGGTTTTGTGCGACATAAGCAATACACCCTTTGCGTTGCCCATTCGTCACGAAGCTTTAGTGGTTGTGAAGTTTGGAGATGAATTTGACGATGACAACGATGAGGTTTTAGTGTTGCAACACGGCGCCCACCAACTAGACGTGAGTAAGTACTTGTATGAGTTGGTTGTGTTGGCCTTGCCACTAAAACGCGTCCATCCCGATGTGAAAAACGGGAAGTTAGGAGAAGAGTATCTTCGTTTGTTGCGGGCTTATAGTCCAGAGAAAGATGAAGACGAAGAAGAACGAGAAGCACCATCGGGAGATGATCCCAGATGGAATAAATTAAAAGATTTGTTAAACTAGTTGAGCATTAAAATAGAGTAATAATGGCACATCCCAAGAGAAGACAGTCCAGTACCCGTCGCGATAAGCGCAGAACGCACTACAAAGCGGCACCACAACAAATCGCAATCTGTTCAGAAACAGGTGAGGCGCATTTGTACCACAGAGCTTACTGGCACGAAGACAAACTTTACTACAAGGGTAAAGTAGTTCTTGAAAAAGAAGAGGCCGCTGCCTAATCTTATGAAGCTGTAAAGCAAAACATAAAAAAAGTAGACTTTAATTGACTTTGAAGTCTACTTTTTTTTTCTCCAATTTTGCCGTTTTTAGCTGGATTTTTAGCTCGGTAAATAGTTGTCGGAATGTTTTGCGTGGTTCTTGTTTTTTTCACTACTTTGCCGATTCAAATTATTCAGGCATAAACCCAAATTTCAGATGACTAAAGTAAATGCTGCAATCACTTCCGTAGGAGGTTATATTCCCGAGTTTCGATTGACAAATGCCATTTTGGAAACTATGGTAGACACCAACGATGAATGGATTACCTCGCGCACCGGAATCAAAGAACGCCGAATTTTAAAGGGAGAAGGTTTGGGTTCGTCCTTTATGGGCATTGAAGCGGCAAAGGAAGCTTTGCAAAAACGTGGAATCGACCCCAAAGATATTGATATGGTCATCTGTTCAACGGCAACACCTGACATGCCCGTAGCAGCCAATGCTTGCTATATGGCTACTGAGTTGGGTTGTACCAACGCATTTGCCTATGATTTGATGGCCGCCTGCTCCGGATTTTTGTTTGGATTGGGGACTGCTGCTAAATTTATAGAAAGTGGTAGGTACAAAAATGTCCTACTGATTGGCACTGATAAGATGTCCTCTATCATTGACTATACAGACCGCGCAACTTGTGTTATATTTGGCGACGGAGCGGGCGCTGTGTTACTCGAAGCAACAGAAGAGCCTGTTGGAATTATTGACGAAGTTTTCGGTAGCGATGGGCAAGGCAGACAATTTTTGAAAATTGATGCTGGCGGTAGTATGCTTCCTGCGTCAGAGGAAACTGTAGCCAAGCGCATGCACTTTGTGAAGCAAGAGGGGCAGCAAGTATTTAAGTTTGCTGTGACCAATATGGCTGAGGTTTCAGCGCGAATCATGGAGCGCAACAACTTGCAATCCGACGATGTCAATTGGTTGGTGCCCCATCAAGCCAACAAACGCATTATCGATGCCACGGCCAAACGCATGGGGCTAGATGAGAAAAAAGTGATGATGAACATCGAAAAGTACGGCAACACAACTAATGGTACACTGCCATTGTTGTTGTGGGATTACGAAAAGCAATTGAAAAAAGGGGATAACCTTATTTTCGCAGCTTTCGGTGGTGGCTTTACTTGGGGCGCTGTGTACGTGAAATGGGCGTATGATGGTGCAAAATAACTCATTGCAGAAACAAAATTGAATTTAGAACACATTACTGAACATAGTTTATTTCAAACCCGATTGTTATGGATTTAAAAGAAATACAAAACCTGATTAAGTTTGTTGCAAAATCAGGCGCATCAGAAGTAAATCTTGAAACGGAAGATTTCAAAATCATCATCAAAACAGGAGGCGAACAAGTGGTGGTCCACCAAGCAGCACCCCAGGTGATGCATGTGGCTCCCGAGGCTGCGCCAGCCGTCGCTTCAACCGCCCCAGCTCCTGCGGCCCCTGCAAGTACTCCTGCTGCCGATGATACAAGCAAGTATCTTACTATAACCTCTCCCATGATAGGTACATTCTACAGAAGACCTTCTCCAGATAAAGATGTCTATGTAAATGTGGGTGATGAAGTGAAGTCTGGAACACCCGTTTGCGTAATTGAAGCGATGAAGCTTTTCAATGAAATTGAATCAGAAATTAGTGGAAAAATAGTGAAGGTATTGGTGGACGATCAATCCCCAGTGGAATACGACCAACCGCTTTTCTTAGTTGACCCGTCGTAAACTTTTCTATCTTCATCAAAACCCCTAGCGTATGTTTAAAAAAATATTAGTAGCAAACCGGGGAGAAATTGCCCTTCGTATCATTCGTACCTGTAGAGAAATGGGTATTAAAACGGTGGCGGTGTACTCCACTGCGGATGCCGACTCGCTGCATGTTCGCTTTGCGGACGAAGCGGTGTGTATTGGTCCACCTGAGAGCAAAAATTCTTACCTGAATATTCCCAATATCATCGCGGCTGCGGAAATTACCAATGCGGATGCCATTCATCCCGGTTACGGTTTTCTGTCTGAAAACGCGAAGTTTTCTAAAATTTGTGAAGAAAACGGCATTAAGTTTATCGGTGCCTCTCCTGAGCAAATTAATAAAATGGGTGATAAAGCCACGGCCAAAGCGACCATGAAGGAAGCAGGTGTGCCGTGTGTGCCCGGATCGGATGGTATTTTGGAGTCTTTTGAACAAGCTGAAAAAATCGCACTTGAAACAGGCTACCCGGTTATGCTCAAAGCTACAGCGGGCGGCGGTGGAAAGGGAATGCGCGCTGTTTGGAAGGCCGAAGACCTCAAGAAAGCTTGGGAAAGCGCCCGCCAAGAAGCCGGTGCTGCCTTCGGAAATGATGGTATGTACATGGAAAAACTTATTGAAGAACCCAGACATATCGAAATTCAGGTCGTCGGTGACCAGTATGGAAAAGCCTGTCATTTGAGCGAAAGAGATTGCTCCATACAACGACGTCACCAAAAATTGACCGAGGAAACCCCTTCGCCTTTTATGACGGACGACTTGCGCAAAAGAATGGGTGATGCTGCCGTTAGAGCAGCCGAATTTATCGCCTATGAGGGTGCAGGTACAGTAGAATTCTTGGTAGACAAGCACAGGAATTTCTATTTTATGGAAATGAATACTCGTATTCAAGTAGAGCATCCGATAACGGAGCAAGTTATTGATTACGACTTGATTCGTGAGCAAATTAAAGTGGCTGCTGGCGTGCCCATTTTAGGTAAAAACTACGAGCCGCAGTTACATTCTATCGAATGCCGTATCAATGCAGAGGACCCGCACAATAATTTCCGTCCATCGCCAGGGAAAATCACCACTTTCCATGCGCCTGGTGGCCACGGCGTGCGTTTGGATACGCATGCATACGCAGGTTATGTTATTCCTCCGTACTATGATTCCATGATAGCGAAGCTTATCACAACTGCAAGAACACGCGAAGAGGCCATCGATAAAATGAAACGCGCCTTGGATGAGTTCGTTATTGAAGGTGTGAAAACTACAATTCCTTTCCACCGTCAACTCATGGATGACCCCAACTTTATTGCGGGGAACTACACCACAAAGTTTTTAGAAGACTTTGATTTGAAGTAAGCGAACTATAACAACTTTAAAAGAGGAACTAGCTGATACAAGTTAGTTCCTTTTTTTTTGACTTTTGATTGGGTTTGTAAAGTTTTGGGACAAAAATCTTTGTAAACTTCTTGGGGCTTTTCTTTTTTGCAACCATAAGTACTTTCTATATTGCGTTGTGTTTGATTCTTATAGAAATACGAAAAAATTTGTTCCCTAGTACAATTTGATTTATTTTTTAAGACTCAATTTGAGCCCTTCTTAGGTGATTAACTCTTCTTGTGGATAAGTACTACCTACTTCACCGGTTTAGCCAGCTCTGCTTGTATATCGTATTCATGGCAATTTTCTTCATCAATTTGTCTTTTTCAACATGTCCTATTTGCTTGCTAAGAGTCTCTGTCTTTATACGACTATTTCTATTGCCCCTTAGCTTTATACTTTTTTTCGATGTCACTAACATTTTGAAAGCTTTACCCTAGAAATCATCTTTGCGCAGATAGAGTTGTCCATCACTCTCTCTGGAGTGCCTCTAAAATGATTTAGGTATACAACTCACTGATTTTTTAGGTAATATTGTGTTGACAGAAGTGGTTAACCGTATTAATGGTGTATATTCTGTTTTTTTTATGTAAGAAATTGTTAAATTTTATTCTTTTTTGCACATCGTGTATTGTGGATGTAAAAAATTTGATATTTTTGTGACTTGTGATACTAACCTTAAATATAAACGTCATGAAAAATTCAGTTATTTTTTGTTTTTTCCTTTTTATTAATGGAATGTTTGTAACAGCGCAAACACAAAGAGACGAGGGCATCTCTTTTGGAATTCAGTTTTCACAGTTGACGGATTTCGAGAAAGATGCTCCTTCTTTTCGCGGCTTTACTATTTTCGGGAGTTATGCCCTCACGGAAAAATTGAGTGCTGGAGTAAGTATTGGAATGCTCTTCAATAGTACGCAAGAAAGTGACTCGATGACAATGTATTCAACCAATTCCCGATTTAGTCCCTATGCTTTGTTTCTCAATTATAAATTTTCAGAGAAGAGTTTTCAGCCTTATGTGGGTCTTGATTTAGGTTTCTATAGGATTACTAGAGCCTACAGCACCTCGTTTAACCAAGTTACAAGTGTTATGACTATAGAGGAAAGGTTATTGTGGTTTTCAGGGCTTATTGGTTTTGAGTATCGGATGTCTCATTTTGTAAGTCTCAATTGTAATTTGAGGTACTTACTGTCAGATGCTGCTTTTTCAAGCGTAGAAGACACGCAGTATTTGGGCGGGAATCTGGGTTTTAGATTCCACTTTAAATAGCGAAAACGTTGTGCTTATAGAACATTTACAAATGTTTTTCCGTCAAGGTTTTGCAGTGTTGGTCTTTTTTTAATGCAATTATTGACCTGATTGTTTGCTTTTTAAAAGTGGCACAAAACGAAATTTGCCAAACGTATGGCGTTTAAAATCATTTTCAGACTCGCGAACTAGGAGAATCATGTCTTGGTCGTCATCGCCCACAGGAATAACCATTCGGCCGCCTATTTCTAATTGCGATAATAAATCCTCGGGAATATAGGGTGCCCCGGCGGTGACTATGATTTTGCGAAAAGGCGCGAAAGCAGGCATGCCTTTATAGCCATCGCCAAAGGACATTTTGGCGCGGTAACCCAATTTATTAAATAGGTTTTTGGTGATGCTGAACAATTCGTGCTGTCTCTCTATGGTGTACACCTTTGCGCCCATTTCAATCAACACAGCCGCCTGATAGCCCGAGCCCGTTCCTACTTCAAGAACTTTATCGCCAGGCGCTATCTCTAGCAATTGCGATTGAAAGGCAACGGTAAAAGGATGTGAAATCGTTTGGTTGGCCGCAATGGGAAATGCTTGGTCCTGATAGGCATAGTCCTCAAAACTGCTATCCAAAAATAAATGCCGCGGTACCGTTTTTATCGCGTGGAGTACGCGTTGGTCGGTTATGCCTTTTTCGGCGAGTTGGTCCGCGAGCTTTTTCCTTCTTCCTTGATGCTTGGGGGTATCCTTCATGCTTGTATCCAAATCTTACGCGAAGGTAGGTTCTGAGCATTGTTTTTTGCGGATATCTTTGACTGTTTTTTCAACTGTTTTTAAACAGGCCAACATGATGCTTACTCGCTTCAACATCCCGTCAATTCAAATACATCGCAGTAGCATCTCAGGAAGGTTCTTCTTCAAGTCTTTGTATCGAAACGCTACATCTGTGGCTACTTGAACCTGACTAATGCTTACTGTCTGCACACCATTGGCGCGCTTCATGACGATATCATTAGCTAAGTCATTCCCGTGCTGCGTGTTGTGAAAATCCCAGAAGCGCTCTTTCACGGAAAGACCCGAATGTGATTCTAAATAGTTTTCCAGCCATTGCTCTCGCAGTTTGAAAGCTGCCGCATCATACAATGTGGGAGAAGCCCAAATGTGAATTTCATTTGTTTCTTTTTCGAAGAGGAATTTGTCTGTGCCATCCCAACGCAATTCTACTAGCAACTCTCTTTTTGCTAAAAGCAGTGTAAATGGTTCCACACCCTTCAAATCACACTGTTGGGAAAACTGTAGACTGTCTTCGGCTAGCGCTGCTTCCAATACAATTTTTCCTCGGCTTTTGCTGTAGGGGGGTTGGTGCTTGTGTTTTACAAATGCACCATTTAATAAACAAACCACATATCCCTGATTATTCGCTGCAATCCAACTTCCCCCTGCGGTGGCGTCTTTTGGGTAATATAAGCCCTTTTCGCGCCGCGCAGGTGGGTTGGTTTCGCGTTGGTGATATTCATCGCGATTGCTGGTTATGACAAAACCACCGTCGATGGGCGCATAGGTAACCGTGCACATTTTTACTTCGTCAATTCTTTTATGGCAGCGCTCTCGATTATGGTGTTGGGGTGTCCCTCCAAACTCACTCGCAACATCGCTTTTGCAATGGTAGCCGCAGCAATAGGACGATACGCTCTGGGAATTAATGGATTGATGATGCGCATCACCACACTAGCCATCTTTTCACCGAAGCGAAATTCTTCTCGTGGGCCCTCAATTAGCGCCGGGCGAAATAGGAATGTATCCGGAAGTCCTGCTTGGAGAACCGCGGCTTCCATTTCTCCTTTGATGCGATTGTAAAAGACACGACTTTCTGCATCGGCGCCCATCGCTGAAATCACAAGTATGGCTTTTGCGCCAACACTTGCGCCAATTTGTGCGGCTTTTACGGGAATGCCATAATCAATGGCTTTGTATGTTTTTTTGTCGGGTGTCTTCGCTTGTGTAGTGCCGATACAAACGAAAATGATAGCCTCCTTAAAATGCTCTTGGTACGACTCTAGGTCCATCAAATCACCTTCTATAGCGGTGAGTTTTGGATGTTGCTGCCCCAAGGGTTTGCGCGTGAGTACGGTTACTTTATTGTAATAGTCACTATCTAGCAGCAAGGGTAGCAACATGCTGCCCGTGAGTCCTGTAGCGCCTAACACTAATGCTTTATGGTGTGGGTTCATTTTCAAAGGTATCAAAATCAATAATTTCTAATCGCCAAGCTTTGTCTAAGTCGTAAGTTTTACGCGCAGCGCGTTTTACGGGAAACGATGCCCCTAAAATTGTCGCAGCAACCAAGGCGCGATTGACGTGAATCATAGGGCCTGCGTCGGTGGTGCTGTTGATAATCATAAGGGCAACATACCCTATGCTTCCCCAACGCATCGCATTGCCCAAAAGCGTTACCTCACGACTTGTTGATCGAAACTGAACAATATCTGAAATGGCATACAAATCATCGTTTAGCTGCAACAGGTCTTTTCGAATGTTGCGCAATTGACCTTCAATGAAGAAGGGCTCTTCTCTTGAAAAGTTTATTGCAATATTGTCACCAATTTGAAAACGCTTCATGGTGGTTGTCCCCGTTTTCTTCAAATATAAATATTGTTGCGCTTTCCCTTCAGGTAAGCAGCAGAAAAGTATGAGTAATACCAGTAAGTGTCTTTTAAATGTCGCCATAGCAAGTAGTTTACGCATTATTCTGATGTATCGGAGTCATTAGGTTTCGGGCTGGGTTGAAAGTGGTAATGTACGTCTAATTTTGTGTGATGCGTAGTGTTTTCTTTTTCCGCTACATTTTCATTTTCCCGTTGATGCGGTAATTTCCAAGCGTCTCCAATACGTTGAATATAAGGGTCTTTTTCTTCATCCTCGGGAGTGATCCTCGGGAGTTCTGAAACGACAACTCGCTCGGTGGGCTGATGCTTTCGGTATAAGATGGCGACAAACAAGCCTGAAATGCCTCCACCTAAATGGGATTCCCAAGATATGCCGTCTTCCATGGGGAACATACCAAAAAACAAACTGCCATAAAGAAACGCAACCAATAGGCTCAACGCCAGTAAATAACGATTGACGCGAAACACGCCACTGAAAAACACGAAAAAGGCCAACGCATACACCACGCCACTCGCGCCTATGTGGTAGGATGGGCGCGCAATCAACCAAGTCAGCAACCCGGGTATGACGACGCTCAACAAAAATATCCATTTTGCTGGCCTAGGGTAGAAATACAATACACCTGCTCCCAACATGAAAATCGGAAACGAATTGTTGGTAATGTGCGAAAGACTACCGTGTAAAAAGGGAGCGGTAAATATTCCCGCTAAATACGGCCACTTTCTCGGATATAGCCCATATGCATACAACTCTAAATCCCATTTCAAATCCACATAAAAAACCAACCACATCAGTAATACCGCCAAAAATGGATAGAGGATTACTTGAAGTAAATCAAATTCTTGAGCGGGCTGGGTTGTGGTTTTTTGCATGTTTTACTTTCTTTTCAAACGAATGAAAGGGACATATAGTTTATTCGGATAATAAACCGGAGTTGCCTCTTTTGTCTACGCGCATCTCACCATCAATAAACAACCGCTCCACTATAGAAGACCCGAAATTATATGGCAAAAAAGCTAAGGACGGGATGGGTCGCGTCAAGATGAGGTTTGCTCGTTTTCCAATGGCTATACTGCCCATTTCTTTGCCGAGGTCCATCGCGTAGGCGCCATTCAGTGTGGCTGCGGTAAGCGCTTCTTGTGGAAGCATATTCATCTGTATACATGCCAAACTGGTGATGAACTCCATATTTCCGCTCGGTGATGACCCCGGATTGTAGTCAGAGGCTAAGGCTACCGCCAATCCTGCATCAATCATTTTGCGCGCTGGGGGGTAAGAGATTTTTAAGAAAAACGCGGTACCAGGGAGCATGGTGGCCATCGTATCACTATTTTTTAATACCTCAATCTCGGCATCGCTCATGCATTCTAAGTGATCTACGCTCAGTGCGTTGTTGGCTACGCCTACTTGTACGCCACCTGAAATAGCCAATTCGTTGGCGTGAATTTTTGGTTGTAAGCCCGCTGCAATCCCTGCCTTGAGTATGCGGTCGGTCTCCTCTGGGGTGAAAAAGCCTTTGTCGCAAAATACATCAATGTAATCTGCTAATTCCTCAGCTACCACTGCGGGAATCATTTCATGGATAATGCTTTCGATGTATTCCTCGCGTTTTTCTTTGTAAGCTGTGGGAATGGCATGTGCACCCAAAAACGTAGCTTTTATGGTGATGGGTGAATGATTTTTCAATTCCTTAATGACACGCAACATTTTGAGTTCTTGCGCTAAACTCAATCCGTATCCACTCTTGATTTCGACAGCACCCGTCCCGGTGAGCATCATCTCGTCTATTCGTGATTTGGCGCTATCGTACAAGTCCTGAGGCAGGTATTCGCGCATTTTTTTAGCACTGTTTAGTATGCCACCACCGCGTTGGGCAATTTCTTCATAGCTCAAGCCATTAATGCGGTCTACAAACTCCGCTTCCCTTGGCTCGGCAAAAACAATATGAGTGTGGCTATCGCAAAAGGCAGGGAGCAACAATCGGCCTTGCGCATCAATTACCTCATTGACACTGCCAAGAACCGTGGGTTTCATGTCTACCATGCGACCAAAATCTGCTATCTTGCCATCCTCAACCAAGAGATACCCCTTTTCAATAGTTTCGGCTTTTGCCATTTCGGCTCCGCTGAGTTTTTCAATTGTGGGCTCAGTAATGCCGTGAATGGCTTTTACATTCGTGAAAAGTAGTTTCATGCCTTTCGGGTTTTTGTGCTTGTTGTTGAGTACTGTTTTGTTTTTTAATGAGTTGGTGCATTAGTACTGTTTTCGAATACATGGGCATCAACCTTCTTCTAGTCGCTTCAAAGCTACTAAAAGCCCAGCTTGTGGGAAAGTATTCTACGGGTATTTTGTAATGGATTATTCTTTTGAAAACGGTACCTGAATTTCGCATTGACTGCCGTTAGTAAATAAAGTATCTTCGAACACTTAATTTGTCTAGTCCTACAGTGACGTAGTGACTTTGTTATCTCATTGATTATTATGATAAAGCGATTCATTTTTTCTTTTCTCACCCTTAGTGTTTTGTTTTTGAGTTTCCCTGCGGCAAGTGTTGCGCAAAGCAAAAAGTCACAAAAACTGATCAACGATGCGATGGGATTTGTGCGCGTAGGCAATTTTCAACCTGCTGAGGAATTATTGCAAAAAGTGCTACAAAAGGAGCCGAAGTTGCCACAAGTCCTAGAATTATTAGCAGATATTAAGCTTTACTTGGAAAAAGAAGATGAAGCCATTGCGCTTTATGAAAAGGCAATAGCTAATGAAGGGAAGGACTATTTGTGGTACAAATTGGCTATAGCCAGTATGGATGGTGGCGCTTACGAAAAGTGTTTGACGGCCATCGCTACTTACGAATCGTTGCCCAAGGCGCGGAAAGAGAGCATCGAAAAATTGCAGCGCTACAAAACGAGTGCAACCTTTGCTTTGGAGGCCATTAAAAACCCTGTGCCCTTTGCGCCTCAAAATATGGGTGCGCAAATCAATACAGAACATTTAGAATACCTTCCTTCGCTTAGCGCTGACGGTAAAACACTCATATACACATCAAGACGCTTGACAGGAGACCAAACGGATGAAGATTTTTTTGTGAGTTATAAGGAAGATGGCGCTTGGACCAAAGGGGCGCGGTTGCAGGGTTATCTGAATACAGAATTGAACGAAGGCGCCCAATGCATTACAGCTGATGGAAAAAAATTGTATTTCACAGCTTGTCATCGAGAAGATGGATTTGGCTCGTGTGATATTTATGAATCTTACTATTTGGGTAATGGGAAATGGGGGAAAGCAAAGAATCTAGGAAGTGCCATTAACTCCCCTGTTTGGGAGTCGCAACCAAGTATTTCACCTGATGGTAAAGATTTGTATTTTGTGCGCGGTAAAGACAGTTTTGGTGGTGTGAAAAACATCTGGGTGAGTCACTTGCGCCAAGATGGAACTTGGACAAAAGCCATGCCCTTGCCGGAAAACATAAATACCCAATTTGAGGAAGAGGCACCTTTTATGTATTTCGACAATGAAACGCTTTTCTTTACATCGGATGGGCATCCTGGGTTTGGAAGGAAGGATTTCTTTTACACCAAAAAACAGCCAGATGGCTCTTGGGGCACTCCTGTTAACTTAGGCTATCCCATCAATACGCATCGCAATGAGTTCAGTTTAGTTATTGGTCCAGACGGGTTTACAACCATTTTCGCATCCAATAGGGCAGAGGGGAGCAATGGTGATTTAGATTTATTTTGGTTTGAAATGCCCAAGGAGCACCGCACCGTTCCCGTGGCGTGGGTGAAGGGAACCATTCGCGATGCGAAAACCAAAAAGCCCCAAATGGCTGACATCGAATTGTATGACTTGAGTTCGGGTGCGCTATTTACCGCCCTAAAAAGTGGAGAGATTGGCGATTATTTTGCCGTGTTGCCCGTCAATCGCGATTACGCGCTGAACATCGCTAAGGAAGGTTACCTCTTTTTTTCTGAGAATTTCAGCCTTGCAGACAGTAGTGCTGGAGGAGAGTATTTGTTAGATGTGAGTTTGCAACCCATCGAGAAGGGAGCCACCATCGCCTTGCGCAATATCTTCTTCGATACGGATAAGTTTGACCTAAAGGAAACGTCGCAAGTCGAACTGGATCAAATTGTAAAATTCCTTACAGCCAATAGTAACCTCCGGGTCCGCTTTGAGGGGCACACCGACAACATGGGAAATCCTACCTACAACAAAACCCTTTCTGAAAAACGCGCGCAAGCAGTACGGAATTACCTTGTAGATAAGGGTATTGCAGCCAAACGAATGGAAGCACAAGGTTTCGGAGAAACCCAGCCCGTAGCAGACAACGAAACAGAAGAAGGCCGCGCCATGAATCGCCGCACAGAAATGCGGATTTTGTAAGGGTGAGTTTTGGAGGGTAGTGTATTGGTTATTCTCTCGAATGAAAGCCTTTTAAATGACAAACATTGAGGCTCAGATGATGCTTACTATTATGGTTTTTAATTGTGCAATAACTCAATTATTCTATAGCCTTCATAATCTTCAATACATAAATCCCCTCTGAAGGATAACTAAATAGGGTGTCGCCATGGCTGCCCAAAATCAGCTGTTGCGCCGCTTCATATCCAACTTTCTCTAATGAATTTGAGAGATAGAGGTACACATCAGCATTAGGGTTGAGGGCCTCCCGATGCTCTTGGTTTTTCACTAGCTCAAGATGGTCGTATTTTTCAGCAGTGTAATAGTATGCAATGGCGCTTTGAAAAGGCCACGAAAAGTCTAGGTGTACTTTTCTATTATTGTCTTTTCCCTCTTTGTTGAGGCGTTGCAGCACGGTCTCTGTGTGCGCATCAAAATACCACAAAGCTGTTTTGTGAAGATTTACTTTAGTAATAACATTCATCATTAAAGGAACCAACACAACGAGCAACAATGTATGTGAGAATCGATTGTGTAACACTGTGATTCCCTGTGCAAAACTCAAAATAACTAATGGATATAGAAAAATAGCCGCTCTGTCTATCAAGTACAAGGTTCCCAACCAATAATGCTGTACGATGGTAGCACTGCAAACGAGAACGGTGAGATACAAGTAAATAGGCGGCATGCCTTTTAATCGACTTGTGAAAAGGTAAAGCAACATTGTAAACGCAAAAACAAGTAGCAACCCATTCAATATAAGTGTGATAAGCGGAGTGATTTGTGCACTGTATGCGCTGTATTTGGCCAATGAAAGCAAGGTGTCTTGGTAAAATCCAACATCGCCGCCGTAATAAAAACTCCCCTGAAGTTGTAGTTTTTGGATAGGGCCAATAATGGACACCCCCAACAGGATGGAAAATAGACTCAAGATGCCCAAGCGCTTGTATAGCGCGGATGCAGAAGTGCTTAAAAGTACGATGAGGGTAAGCACCGCCAAATGACTAACAAAATAATTCAGCAGTGAAAAATTGCTCAAAACCGCCAAGCAAGAAAAGCTCATGGCCAGCACCATTGTTTTTAGGGTTTTGCTTTTAATGAAAACGGTGGTGTAATACAACGAGCCGAGTAAAAACCCCAATGCCAATCCATACCCACGAGCCAAGCTGAAAAAATCTAGAACAAAGGGGTTTATCAATAGCAATAAAAAAATACCTATGTGTAAAATCTTGCTTTTATGGGGGGGGGTAGAATTAGATTAATAATTTTCGCGCAATAGCTGCTGTACATCAAAAAAGCAAGCACATTGGGCAAGCGGGCTAGAAATAAACTTTCTCCAAAAAGCGTGAACAGCACCTTGATAAATAACGTGTTTAGAATGTGATTGTTGGCATCGCACGGTGTGCAGGTCAATACGTCTGGATAGTAAAATTTCGCAAAATGTGTAATGGTCCAAACTTCATCATACGTAGCGCCTAC
>JAIULY010000018.1 GCA_022565875.1 Schleiferiaceae bacterium
ATGCCCTTGAAGGGATAGAAACGATCTCCTTAGAAGAAGAACAGCTTATTCGCATCAATGAAATGCTCAGGAAAGAGGCAACCGCCATTTACCTTCAAATCGACGATTTACAATGTAAGTCAGAACTATCACAAGTATATAAGTTGTTTTATTCGAAGTCTGAAAGAGTTGTAAAACAAAAGATTGCTGCGGAACACATCAACCTGCAATCGGCTATTGAAACGCTAGAGCAAGAGTTAGAAAAGATTAGTACTTTAGCCAAAGCAAAGGCGTACATAAGTAACGTCAAGATAGTGAAAGCACAAACCCAGGAAAGTATTCTCGGTCAATTACTTAAAGCAGTATTCACCCCTTAAACTATAGTTATGACCAAACTAAAACGCATTGTCGTTATTGTCTCAGGAATTATAACCCTTATTTTTATCGCCGCTCTTTTCACTAAAAAGGAGTATACTGTGGAACGCTCGTTAGTGATTGACGCCCCGCTGGATTCTGTTTTCGGTTACATTGCACTGTTGAAAAATCAGAACAACTACTCCAAATGGGCCTTGATAGACCCTATGATGGAAACGTATTTCAAGGGGGAGGATGGCACACCCGGATTTATTTCGGGGTGGAAAAGCGAGAACCCAGAAGTTGGGGAAGGCGAGCAAGAAATTTTAGCCCTTGTGCCCAACACGCAAATAACCTACGAATTGCGCTTTTTCAAGCCCTTTAGCGCTACGAGTTTTGGTTGGATGAACACCGAAGCCGTAAACGAGGCCCGTACTCAAGTGACATGGGGCATCAAAGGCAAGATGAACTACCCCAGCAACATCATGCTTTGGTTTTTCGACATGGAAGACATGCTCGCCAATGATTTCGATATCGGGTTGGCTAATATGAAAAACTTGTTGGAGGCTGATTCTAACTAAAGTTTTAAAAAGAGTATTTATACCTACGCTGATTTTTTGAAAGCAAATCGAAAAACAGATAGAACATTGGGCCTGTACTCTGGTCAATTTGATAATTATTTCCTCTTGTATTCAATTGATAAAGATAACCAAGTTCAATTCTTGTCCAATCCCAAAATCGGTAACCTATTCCAACAAAATTTCTTGTTTGTGAAAAATAATTTGTACCGTAATTAGGCCCGAATTCAATGTGCACCTCATGATAATTTGATATGTACAAGGTGTTGTTTTTATAAAAATAATCTGTATTAAGTGGTGTTCGCAATCGAATTCGATAGCGAAAGCGATAATTGTGATTAGGTCCTTCCGCTCTATCAATCCCGCGCCACCTACTCTCAAATCTTAAGCGATGTGTAAAATTAAATCTACCATAATAGGCGTAGTTGTTAACTTGCAGGGTGGTTCGGTATTCACGTTCAAATGGCCTTTCCAAATCACTCTCCAAGGGAAATCTGGGAGCACTATTATAAGTACCGATGGGATTAAAACTTACACGAGTCATTTTAGTAAATTGATAAGCAATCCATGGACGAAAACTATATCTCAAGGGCTCCGACCATCTATCACTTCCACCTAATTCACTTTGCCTTCTGTATACAACATCCAATTCCCAAGCCCACTTTGTTGTATCGTTGAAAAAATCAGCAGCATACCATTTAGTATACAATATTTTATTGTCTAAAAACTCACGCTCTTGGGCATCGACCATTTGCAATTGAAAACAAATGATTGCAAGTACTAAAAATATCTTTTTCAAAAGTAACTACATTTTATATTTTCTACAACTCTAAAATCCGTTCTATTCTCTCTGGCACGCGTTCTCTTCGAAGAGTAGCATCCAAGCGTAAAACTTTGTCATCTTCATACTGTGCGGTTAAAAAACTTACGCGTTTTTCTAGGCGTATGATTTTATTGAGCCAAAGGTCCAAGTCCGAACAGTTTTTGGAATTTAACAAATTGTTACCATAGTAGGTTAGTAAGGTGTTTGATGCATTATTCACATTATTGAGTATGTTTGTCTCGAACTTTCTGGTATCAAAAGGATTATCAATGTATTTTGTAAAAAGGCTGTCATTCCAGTACTTACGAAAGTTATTGATGCGATTTAAATAGGGCTCGTTTATTTTAAGCTTTTTCATGACGCACACTAACTCATTACCTAGTCGAACAGATTCTTCAAATGAATTATTCTGAGAAAGATATTGTTGTTTGGTGGGGGCAATTACTTCATTTTGAATACTTAGGTACAACTTATCTTTAAATGTCCTTTTCATCTGATCTTCCTCTATGGCAGACGTGGCAAAAAGTGAATCCAACTCCTTAGAAAGCCGTTTTACTTGAAGATCGAGACTATCAATAACCTCTTGGTTGTCGTACACAACAAGTTCTTTTGAGAGTTCTCCTTGTATAGTTTGTGAAATCCTTTGTAACTCCCCATATACCAATTCCAAATTCAGTAGAAAATCCTGACTTGAAGTAATGAAATTAGTAACTGGAAGCTTATAGTATTTACCTTTTTTTTCATCAAGAGCAACACTGTCCTCTTGATTTAAGCCCGCTATTCCATTTCTAAAAAAGTTGTTCCGTTGCCTAAATTTATAGTAACCATCATCTACTAGAGTAATAACACTATCAATGATTTGCATTTTCATTTGCACAAGTTTCAATTTAGTCAGGAATTCAGAAACTTTTGCCGATTTTTCGCTTACAAATTGTAACCTTGCATTTTCCACAAACTCACTTATGTTCTCTAAATTATATTCAACGATGGGTTTCAATCGAGTTGCTATTGAGTCATCAGGATAAACAAATTCGAAACGTCGTGTCAATTTGAAAATAGGATTCTTATCGGTGTGATTGGGGAAAAACTCAAACACATTATCAAAAAACACCTGCATCGTACTGTCAAAAACTATATTTCCAGATCGCTGAACTTCAATAAAATCACTATCAAACAAAAAACCAGTATTAAATTGGATTCCACAATAATCATCAGATACTTTGTAGTGTAAATCCAAGGTATCTACTTTGAGTTGCTGAAGTTTTTCTTTTACATCCCCATAGATAACATGAATCATGAGATTGTCATTTTTGAAGGACTTGGCCTCTAGCAAAAATCCATCTACATAATCTCTTGTTTGGGTAATGAAATCTTCATTATGATAAAATGAAATTTCAAATTTACCATCCAAAAAACCTTTATCATTAAGTGCCCCTACGATTCTAACTGAGTCTTTTTCAAGGAAAATGTCACCAATAAGTGTATCTGCGTTAAAAGAAAGTTTACCCGTCGGTATTGTATTTCCTTTTCTACCATCTCTAACTGGTGTAACATTCAAAGTTTGCTGACCATCCAATTTTCCGTTTGCAAAAGACAACTTCCACAATGATTCTTCACCATTTAAAGTCCCATTTAGATTTACTGTCTGCTTTGTTTCTCTAAAAATAATTTCTTCAAAAAGCAAACTATTATATGATACTAAAAAGGAGCCATTCAATTGGTTATTTAAAAAGTTACCAATAATTTGTATTTTATCAAATTTCACTGCGTTATTAGCGTATTTGTTTGACGAAAAGCCAGTGAATTCATACTTCCCCGATTGAATAAGACTTGAATCCTTATCACGAAAAAAGTAAGCTCTTTCTAAACCATCTACCCCCAAGATAGTAACATTAGTTTTATGTAGTTCAGCTTCTTGTGCAAACGCAATGAGACCGAACAAAACCATACAAAATTTTAGCCCTTTACTGAGGAAATCACTAACTATCTGATACATTGTAATTATTTTCTAAATAAATAATAACCCACCTCAAAGGTGAATGAATTGAGCATACCCTGTTCGGTACGGTCGAGCTTTCCAAAACCTGAATAGGAACGGGCTCTAAAAACAAACTTTTTGTATTGCAAACTCAATCCAAAAAACCAACCAAAATCGAAGTTTTGAAAGTTCTCCGTTTGGTAGAAATGCGCTTCGGGTACTTCAGCGAACACTCCATCATAGTCACCTGTTATATTGGAATATATTCGGAAGGCAGCATTTGCCCCAAAAATAATTCTAAAGTCCAATGGCCTTAGTATTGGAAGTTCAAGATTTGTACTCAAGGGAATGTCTAAATAGATATTGTTTAATTGTACTTTCTTTTTTCCCGGTTGATACAATGCATTTCTAGAAGCTACACTTAATCCTGTTGCGACCATGGTCTTTCTACCAAAAGGCAATACCTGTTCAATGCCGCCAACCCACCCACTAGTGTAGCTTAAATGACGAAAATTATTGCTGTAGTATATGCCTGTAAGTCCAGCACCTCCAAAAACATAGGTATCATCCAATAACTTACTGAATGTAGACCTTTCTAGAACTGCAAATGAAAGCGTATCTGATTCCATTCCTAATGTATCGGACGGCTCTGTTTTACTTTGCGCAATTAATTCAAATTGAATGAAAAACAGTATGAAAAACAAAAACTTTAAGCTATAAAAACACTTTCTACTTACTGACATTATCATTATACTAGTCTTAAAAATTATAGTTTGTTAACACGTTTGTCATCATCCCATTGACCACTATATTTAATGGAGCCGTCAACGGCATAAAGGGTACCAAAACCATTCCTTTTATTATTTTTCCAATTACCTTCATAACGCTCACCATGTGTCCACCAGTAAGTACCCTGCCCATTTCGGGCATCATTTTGAAACAAGCCCTGATATCTGTGTCCTTCTTTCCAAATATATAGTCCTTGTCCATGGCGCAAGTTGTTTTTCCATTCTCCATAGTAATACCCCCCTGTCCCCCAAAATCCTGTTCCTTACCATTAGCTTTGTTACTCTTCACCTCGCCTGTATAACGCACATCCGATCCCATTGTAGACTTAAAAGAAAGTGTATCAAAAGGCAATGAATTTGAAATTTTCTTTAGCTCTTCTTGTAGCTTTTGTTGCTCAACTTCTTTGTAGTAAATAACATCTTTCAATGAATCTAGTAAAATAGCACGCTCAGTAATTCTGGAATCTTTTAGTACAATGCGAGACTCTAATGAGTCTATTTCTTTGCGGAGCTTTTGCTTTTCAAATACCAATTCATCTCTTTTGGATTGAAGTGTTATTTTTACTGAATCAAGAGTATTGAGCATTCCATTAAACTCTTGACAAAACCCAGGTCGTTGTCCAGTATTCTCTTCTAGCAATTTACAAAAATAAGTAGCACTATCAATTTCTCCTTTAATAAAAAGGCGATTAGCTTTAACGCGCAGTTCTAGCTCACTATTGGTAATCAATATACTTTCTAACTCTTGAGTTAAACTAATATTTTGGGTTTTAATAACATGATTCTGCCATCCCAAAAAAACTGCTACAAATAAAACAAGGAAAATCATTCCTACACTTACAATTCCTTTTTTCATAATCAATCAAACATTAGTACACTTGGGATTGCCTTTTTAGGATTGGTGAGGTTGAAATTATAAAACTCATTTAAACGAATGATGTGAGACTCTCTAAACTCGAAACCTGTCCTTTTTGTACCAATTGTCCACATATGACCTCCAAAAAAGGTGATTTTGCTATTTAAAATATAGCCTACTGCCGTGTACACACGAAAGTCCTCCAAGTGGTCATAAACTATATTTTTCCCTGTGTGTAAAAAAATTTCAGCAGAGGGTGAAAAGAACCATGTTTTGTTTTGTAATTTCGGTTTATTCAGTGGTATGTATGCGAATAATTTGTATCTATACCTGTCGGTGTAATCAAACTCCGCTCCTTTATTGTTGTCGCGTTTCCAGCGATGTTCAAAACGAAATTGGTGATAAAACTTTACTCGCCCCATATAGGGCATCGACAACAACCATTGGTGCCAGATACGGGGCTCGAGGGTTGTGGTCTCAAAATCGGGATTCCCGGGTTGTGGCGTAAAATTCCAAACCAAGGTGGGCCCAACCACCACATTAAAATACTCGTTGTGCACATACAACAAGCCCGCGCGGTTGTACACCTGACGCATTCTACCAACAAAATCATATTTGTTGTCTAAACTGTTCCTGCGACGGTAGTGGTGCTCTCCGTAATACAAAAACTTATCTGAGATTTTGCCTTTGAGATACAGCCCCATCCACAATCCCGTTTCTTCTAAATCGGAGGTGGAGCGCTCTGCTTGTGAAAATGCGCTACCTCCCCAAATTAACAAAATGGCTACTATCCATTGCCGCTTCAACATTGCTCTGGGTTTATTCCGTTGTAAATCCAATTTTCTCTAAGTAAGTAGTCACACTATCACTATTGCGCAATCTCCTGTTTATTTTATGCGGGGTCTCTTCTTCAAGTCCTAATATGTAAGCCAGAATTTTGTGTGCGCGATAAACGGATTTTGTAAATTCCTCACAACCAGCTTTACTGGCTATTCCCAACTCATCAAATAAATACGGTACTACCTTGTCTTTGTAACCTGTGTAAATTCTCTCATACTTGGTCGTTTCCATTTTTGTCCAAGTAACTGGATTGAGTTCGTCTTCGTGGTATGCCTTGAAAATCTCACTTTCAAAACGCGCTATCTCTGGTGATTTATTAAATAAAAACTGCAATGTATCTAAACAAGACTTTGTGGCCTCGCCCAATTGTATTTTCTCTTTTTTTGAGGCTTCTGCATAGGTTTCCATTAGCCTCTTCTTGGCTGTCACAAAACTATTGACATACACCTCCGTTTTCAATGCGTCGTAAAAGCTCAATGAAAAATTTTCAAACAAGCTGTCGAGCTGCTTGGATTGCGCTACCAGCTGTGCTTCTAGGTCATTCAGCTCTACCGTGATTTTCAACTCTTGCAAGCGGGTGTTTATTTGCTCTTCTTCTTTTTCCAGTTGCGCAGATAGTTCCTCAAACCAACCCGCGAACAATCCCGTATACTTCTCGGTAATGGCTACTTCTAGCCGGACACTATCTACCAACATTTGATCTTTAAAGTCAAACTTCTTGAGGCGCGCTTTGGCTAGTGTTGCCGCTTTCGCATTGGCATAAACCGCTCGATCTACAAACACCCCTGAAGTGGAGGTGAAAAATTGTAATGCAGCACAAATTTCTTTATACATTTCATTGAGCAATTGAACGCGAAGCAATCCTCTAGCCAATTGTTCATCCTTGTACTGGGCTAGATTTAATCCACTGTTATTCAACACACTCTCAAAACGTTCTTTAAGCGTTGCCAAATCTTTTTGAAGGTTCGCTAACGTTTCTTGTTCTACTGCATTTACTGGGTAGTATGGCAATTGCAAATCGATATCACCAAGTGCCAGTTTCTTTGGTAATACCCCTCCAAATGGACTTTCAGAAACAGAAAGAAAGTCCTGTGTCTGACTCAAAATATCCAAAACGCTTTGCGTGGATTCTTTATAGTCACTTCGCTCCTCTTCTGTCAAATCTGCTGCAAAGCTATTGAAATAGATGATTTGAGCGAGGGGTAGCTTTAAATCAAAAGTCTTGAAACTAACCGTATCCGAAAATTTGATGTTGTCTGCTTTCCCCAAGTGCAATGCCCGTAACTTGCCCTCTTCAAAATGCAATTCAAAAGCCGAAATGGCATTTGGCAATTCGTAGCGCCATTTTCCGTGAGGCCTACCGCTGCGCAAATCACCTTTCAACTTTTTGCCCGAATTTTTATTCTCATGCAAAAAATCACCAGCTAGTTGTCCGTTGTCATATTGAAATTTGGTCAAGCCAAGTACAGAATCATTGGCAGCATTTGAAATATAGAAAGACGCAAGCTCCCAGCTACCGACCGGTTGGTCCTTTTTGAGATTCCCTTTTAGTTCAATGGAATTGCCCGTGGTAGCTTGTACCAAACGGTAGCCATCAAAGTAACTCTCTTGGATTTCGGGCTTGAGCACTCCTTGCTTCCGCGAAAAAGGGCCATCTAAAGTCCCTTTGTTAAATGTCAAATGAATGGAGTGTAAATCAATGGAATCTCCCTTTGATTGTGGCAACACCTGAAGGGTATAATTTCCGTTTAAAGTGGTGTCTTTTCTGGATGTCGTAAATTTGAATTGTTCTCTAATGGTAATGGAATCGTTTACAGTGTGAACTCGAATTCTGGTTTCAGCCTCTTGACCAAAAATTGGAACCGCGATGAACAGCGCCAATATTGTTAACAACCGTTTTATGATTGTTTTAATGATTTGCTCCATTTGCTTCGTTTCTCATTTGATGTTTTAAAAAAACAGCCACAACAATGTTTCTATCAACAGAAACGGTATTATTGCGACTAAAATGAGCCTGTGGCTCTGTTTTTTTTGCGATGGGCAAAGGTATCAAAATAAGTAAGGTAAAAAAAATCGCAACCTCAACCCCCTACTATTTTAATCACTCTTTAACAAAATAGTATACACTACCCTTTTACAGAGCGCCTTTCAATCGCAACAACAGGACAGAACAACATGATTCTAAAAAAGAAAGAGCCAACACTACCACCTAGATGCTGACTCTTTCCTGTGATAAGCAACCGTCTATGCAGTTCTAATGAAGATTGTTGCTTAATTTTGATTACGAATTACTGCAAGACCAAACGTTTGCTAACAATACCTTTTTCTGTTTTTATCTGCAACAAATACACACCTTTAGCTTGACCATTAAGGTCTATGGTTTTTTGGTAAAAGTCACTGGTAGTTACCGCACCATCTTGCAACACCACCTGTCCCATTGCGTTGATCACCTGCAATTGCATGTATCGGATGGATGCCATGTCGAAGTTTATTGTAAAGGTGCCCTGACTGGGGTTCGGAAAAACATTTAAGCGCTGATTGAGCTCAGACGGGTTAACGCTTACAGTATTCTCTACCACTTTCACCCAAGCATCGTTTGTAATTATAGGGGCTTGAAAGTCGAAGTAGATATAGGCGCGATTAGATATGGAGTCGCCCAAAGCCATCGGTGTTTTTAGTGGTGCTTTGAAGATAAAATACCCAATGCTACCATCCGGGTCGGAGGCGCTGTCTGGCAGAAAGATATTGTCAAAAATAAAGTGCGCCACATTGCCTTTGCGCTCGAGTCGGAAGTTGTGGGAAGCGGCCTGTACTTGAAGGTTTTCCAGGTCGATTTCTGAGGGGAGCGTATCGGTGACAACTACATTGGTTGCAAAGAAGTTCCCTGTGTTTTGAAAGCGAATGCGGTATTCCAATTCATCTGCAAAAGCAAAAATTTCACCGCTGGGCGTCACCATCTTGTCATTGGGGTCGTAAGCCGCTACTACCTCAAAACTATCCACAAATGCCATAGTACCCAAGCCAGTGGGTTGGTGAATTGTGACTGTGGTGGGCAGAAATTGCCCGACTGTAGTAGTGTTTAATGATGCCCTCACAGCTTGCTGAATAACAACCATTCCTCCTACAGGGATATTTACATTCGCATAGTTAAAGTGAATGGAATCTGAGGAAAAAAATGTTATTGCTGGATTGCTTGCGGCATTGGGCATCAGAGTTACCGTGGGACTAGTTAAGCTGAAATTTAAGTCAACAATGGGTGACGTTGTAAAATTGTTAAAGTGCAGCTCTAATTGATGAATGAAATGTTGGTTATAAACCAAATAATTCATCAAGGTTTGGTTGACTTGTAATTGTTGAGATGTTGTAGTCAAAAAGAAATTGATGCCCGTATACAAATTACTATTGGGGACAACAGGGACCGTTAAGGTAGCCACGGGGCTGCACAAAGAACGAATAAATCCGTTTGGATTATTGTCGGGCAATAATTCAATTTGCCAAGGTCCTTGAGTTGTTGGACGAAACTCAAAATTACCCACATGATTGGATACGGTATAAATACTATCTGGCAAAAGAAGTAGTTGCTGGAAAGGCACCCCTGCTTGATTAGGAGAACAGTTTTGAAGGTTATCAAAAACAATTTTTCCTTGAAGGATGGTATCTGGAGTACTTGAAATCAAGAAAGGCCCTTGAAGTTGTCCGGCACCAATTCGCTCACAAGTATCATAGATGTATACATCATAAGCCATGTTGGGCAACAAATTTTGCAGTGTAAAAGTATCAATGGCGAAAGGCATAAATGCCGGTATGGCTGAAAGTGGAAAGCTTGCCGTAGTGGCTACTCCAGAAAAAGGTGTAAAACCTACTGGCCCGTAGATAACAGACAAACTGCTAGGTATAGCAATATTTTGATTACCTCTGTAATTATTGACTACGATTTGCGCAGTGTTTACAGCATCACGGTCGTGCTCAAGTACGGTAATGGCATTGTTGCAGGTAAATTCTTCTGGAGCCCCTAACCGAAAAGGAGTCATCCAAACAGTGCTAGTGCCTTGTGATGTAACGGCATTGTAATCCACAATAACTTTCAAACCAATGTGATTACCTGGCACAAAACCCTTATTGGCAAAAGAATAGGTAACATCTTGCCATGCAGTAGTTATTGTGTTAAGAAATAAAACTGTGTCAACTATTCCCGTACCTTGCTGTTCGGCAACAATTAAAATTGTAGGTGGGGCAAGTCCGGGGGTTTGTTGATTGAAAATGGAAAAGCGAGCTTCAGCATTAAAGTTGGCAATTGCATTAAAATTATACCAAGGTGTTTTCAGCGTATTTGATCCTGTTTGTGTTAATCCATTGAGGTATAAAGTTGCATTATTGTTTACAAAAAACGGAAGGTTGGGCAGCGGTGGCAATCCGCCTGGGCCCATATTGCCATATTGCCAATGTTGAATAACTCCGTTTGGTAATGTGTCGTGCTGGGGAATGTAACAGTCGGGGATGGCATAAGTACCTGCGCCAGCCACAGTAACCGTAACAATGTCAGGGCCAAATGGAGGCAAGGTGGCGGTTGTTCGTTCCAGGGATACTAGTGAGAATGGAGTAAATGCACTTGTTACACCGTTGGAGCATATCTGGGCTGCACGAACTTGAATATAGGCACAAGACACCAATTCAACCTCAACTATTAGGCTGTCGCTAGTAAGAGTAGCAGTAGAAGGGGACCAAATAGGACCAGTACCTTGAATGAATAAATTAGGGCCCCAAGTTATAGTTGCATTCGGAACCGTTGCAGAAGTTAGGGTGAAATTCCCCAAACCACTAGGGGTAACCACAAAAGTAGGAACGGGACATTGCCCAAATGCGAAAAATGGGACTATCATAATAATGAATGGGAGTAGTAGTTTCTTCATGATATGATTTTAAGTTGAAGTAGTTACTTATTGAACTTCCAAAGGTAAGGGAATGACGCTCTCTTTTCCATTCGAAAACTAATTGAAACCCGCCTTAAAATAAATCAAAAAGAAGCTAAAAAAGAGGTGTTGCGTTCTTGCGAAATATGTAACTTGCCTTCCAAATTCAAAGGCAATGTTTATGCTCAATAACGGAGAACTTATTCGAATTGTAATGGATCACCATTCAGACGCTGTGCAAGTGGCGGAGGTAAGTGGGCAAATGGTCTATGTAAACCAAATTGCAGCAAATCGACTAGCCATCAAAAAAGAAGATATCCAGCAATACTTTGTTTGGGATTTTGAACCGCTCTTTCAGAATATTGACACGTGGCACCAACATATAAAAGATTTACGCAGGGTAGACAATTTACTGATTTCCAGCGAAAACATCAATCAAGAGACGGGCAAAAAAATATGGGTAGAGGTAAATGTTCGCTTGGTTAAAGTCAACGATAAAGAATATGTCGTCGCCGCATCGCGAGACACAAGTATCCGTCAAAAAGTAGAATCTGAATTGGCAGAACGCAAAAAATTCCAAAATCTGCTCACTGGAATGGCCTTGAAATACATCAATATCAAAGCCACAGAAATTGAAAACACATTAACAGAATCACTAGGAGAAGTTAGTCGCTTTTTAGGCGCTTGCGGCAGTACCATTCTATTGCCAACAAGTGCCGTAACTTGGAGGAAATCAACGGACGAGACGTTCCTTGGCGATCACATTTCACTAGCAGATGATTTACCTTGGAGCCAACAGTCTGCAGCAAATCTCATTTGGACATCCATAGACTTTGACAAAAAAGCGTATCCCAAATTACAACAACTTGCTCAAGCACTCAACGTCACTGATTTCTTGGTGCTACCCATTCCCAACCAAGCAGGCTTTGTACTTTTCGAATCAAAAAAACAACAATCCTTAAATGTCGAAGCAACGGTTTTTGATTTACTTCGAATTTATGGACAACTGATTGCAAACGTTTACGAAAAGTTTATAAAAGAAAAAGAACTCACTCAGACGCGGGATTTGTTGCGCCGAACAAGTGAAGTGGCTCGCATTGGTGGTTGGGAGTATGAATTAGCTACTCAAAAAAACGCATGGACCGATGTCACACGGCAAATTCACGAATGTCCCGAAGGCTATAAACCTACAGTGGAAACGGGTATTGCTTTTTATACAGAAGCCTCGCAGCCCATGATTAAAGACGCTTTTCAAAAAGCTGTATTACAGGGGATACCCTACGATTTAGAACTGCAAATCAAAACTTACAAGGGGAACATTCGATGGGTGCGCACACGGGGTTACCCTGTAAAAGAAGACAACCAGGTTGTACATGTATACGGTGTCTTTCAAGATATTACAGAAGCCAAACTCACCAAAATCGAACTTGAAAACACACAGGCACAACTGAAAAATACATTTGAAGAATTGGAAGATGTTGTGTACAGTATCGATTTAAAAGCTGCGAAAACCTTGTTGATTTCACCATCAGCAGAACGCCTCACGGAATATCCTACTGAAAATTTCAAACAAGACCCATGGTGGCTAGAGCGCGTCATTCACCCGGACGACAAACATGTAGTGACTGCCATTTTCGAAAGCTTGAAAAAAACAGGGCGCTTTGAGGAACAATTCCGGATTGTGACCGCCTCCGGGATTGAGAAATGGGTAATGCATCGTGGCAAAACACTTTTTGATGCAAAGGGAAAACCCATGCGATTGGATGGTTATGTTTCAGACATCACCACTCTAAAAAAAGCATTGGAACAAGCCGAAAAGGCCAACAAAGCGAAAACAGAATTTTTGGCCAACATGAGTCACGAAATCCGAACACCTCTCAATGGCGTTATCGGATTTACCGATTTATTATTAAACACAAAATTATCAGATGAGCAGCGCCAATTTGTAGAGAATGCCTATAACTCTGCCCACAGCCTTTTAGGCATTGTAAATGACATTTTAGACCTATCCAAAGTAGAAGCCAATAAATTGGAACTAGAAGTTATGGAGGTGGATGTCATTCAATTATTGGAACAAGCCGCTGATGTCGTCAACAACTCCTCATCAAAAAAAGGATTGGAATTGCTGCTAAACATTCCACCAAACCTCCCGCGATTTATACAAGCCGACCCGCTTCGATTAAAACAAGTATTGATTAATATGCTTGGCAATGCCGTGAAATTCACAGAAAAAGGTGAAATAGAACTCAAAGTGAGTTTCACGCCACCCATGAAAAACAAGGATACAGGGAAGTTCCTTTTCTCCGTTCGCGACACAGGCATTGGCATACCCAAAGAAAAAATCACAAAACTCTTCGATGCCTTTTCGCAAGTGGATACCTCAACCACTAGAAAATACGGAGGCTCTGGATTGGGCCTTACTATTTCCAAAATGCTACTCGACAAAATGCAGTCGAAAATACTAGTCAAAAGTAAAGTGGGATATGGCAGCACGTTTTCTTTTGAGTTGCAAACACAATTTAGAAACGGTGATCAAAATACGCCGCAAGACCTTTCGCACATCAAACGCATATTAATCATTGACGACAACAGCAACAATCGCACAATACTCACGCATACCCTCAACCATTGGGGGATAGAAGTAGTGGCATTAGACAATGGACTGGATGCTGTAAAGCTACTCTTAAATGACTCTGATTTTCAAGCCATCATGATTGATTATCGGATGCCGTTAATCGATGGATTAGACACTATAAAGTTGATTCACGAAAAAGTGACGCCACATGCAAAAAATAAGCCCGCCATTTTGCTCCACAGTTCATCCGACGACGTCCATTTCATGACTCACATGGCGGAGATAGGGGTGTATCGAAAATTAGTAAAGCCCGTGAAGCCCGATTTGCTACGTGAGTGTTTGGCCAGCATCCATCGTGTACCCGTAGACACCGCTGTCGGCAAAAAAGATATTATGCCCACTCAAGAAATCTTTGATATTGCGCCGACAATATTGGTCACAGAAGACGTGTCATTAAATCTATTGCTAATCAAAACCATCATCAAAAAGCAATTTCCCAATGCCCGAGTAGTAGAAGCTATGGATGGACTGGAAGCTATAGAAATGTTTCAGCAGCATCATCCAGATTTGATATTTATGGACGTACAGATGCCCAAAATGGATGGCTATGCGGCGACACGAAGAATACGCGAAATACAGACAGATGCCCAACCGACCATCATTGCGCTTACCGCAAATGCCATTGCTGGTGAAGAAGAAAAGTGTCTTGATGCTGGCATGAATGGCTTTTTAACCAAGCCCATCAATCGAGAAAAACTGGCAGAAGTCTTCCGTGAGCATCTCTTTCAACAGCGCGAAGAAGAAGCATTTGTAAGCAAAGAAGATTTACTGAACCAAGTTGGCGGTGATGAAGCGATATAAAAGGAGTTTGTAAGTTTGGCGTGGAGAGAATCAAAAAAGCTACTTTTTGAATTTAATAAAGCATTAGCTGCTGAGGACATTGATGTTGTTTTGCGCACTTTGCATAGCATGAAAGGCGTTGCATTGAATTTAAAAGTCACAAAACTAGTGGAAAGTGTATCCGATATGGAAATCAAAATTAAATCCAAAAGAGACAATCTTCCTTCTGCAACTATATTTGTGGCGTATTGGAATTTATTTAACCAAAAGTTAGAAGAACTAGAAAAACAATCGCAATAGAAAGAAAAAAGCAAGAAATAGCCATGCTGTTATACATTTGATTGATTCACATTCCCTAATTTGTCATTGACGGAACACCAAAACTCGAGCAACTCATTCGCTTGATCTAAGGAGAGCTCATCTTCTTCCATGTTTTTAGCATTTTCAAGGTGGTTGAGTTGAGTAGGCAATTCAACGCCTATTTGAGCGAACCGACTTGACAATTTGTGAATTATCATTTTCACTTCAGTAATATTCCCTTCAGCCAAAGCCGATTTCAGCTTAGGTAACTCTTGGGCATTCTCATCGTGCATCATTTTAATGAGGGTAAGTAATTCGTCCTCATCATTGCCTGCAAACAAAGACAATTGACTAAAATCAAACAATTTACCTTTAGAGATTTCCACTTTTTCAATCTCACCAACATCAAGATTCAAAACCTCTGAAACTTTAGAAAGCACTTCAGCCTCTTTAATTGGCTTTTTTATGATGGTGTCAAAAACTTTCATCTGGGCTAAATCTTCTTTGGATTGAAGTACATTTGCTGTACTGAGAATAACTGGAGGTCGATTTGCCATGGTAGAAAAGCCCAATGCATCCCAAAGTTCAAACCCATTCATATTGGGCATTTTAAAATCAAAAAAGAGCAAATCATAGTTTCTTAAGTTTGCCTTTAAGTGATCAAAAGCCTCCAACGGATTAAAATAAACACTAATTGTAGCACCGTATTTCTCTAATATTCGTCGGTAAAGATTTGCTATGAGCTTATCGTCATCTAAAACTAAAATATTCTTTCCTTGCAAGAAGTTTGAGGCGAAGGAGTCACAAATTGCAACAGTAACAGCTGCTCTTTCGGCTCTTTCAAAGGAAAAATGAAGAGCAAAAGTAGTTCCCTCCCCTACAGTACTCGACACTTGAATCTTACCATTCATTATTTGTGTTAACCTTTTCACGAGTCCAAGTCCAAGCCCTGTTCCTGCCACCTTATTTGCCCGCTCTCCAACTTGCGCAAAATCTTCAAAAATCAGATTCAAGTCATCTTCTGAGATTCCTATACCAGTATCAGAAACTTCAAAAACAACATCGACATAATCTGACGCACCAACCTTCATTTCATTCACTTTCAATGCAATAGTGCCTTTTTCAGTAAATTTAACAGCGTTATTAATGAGGTTATAAAGCATTTGTTGCAAGCGATGATAATCAGCAACAACAAAAATCTCCTCACTTTGGCAGCTGAACTCAGCCCTGAGACCTTTACTGACAATCAAAGGTTTGAGTGTTTCCTCGGCCTCTTTGACTAGCTGCTGTATACCAAATGGCTTTTCAACCAACTCTAAGCCCTTTGAATTGAGCTTTGCAACATCTAACACATTACTAATTAAGTGAAAGAGGTAATTTGAGGCCAATTTAACGGATTTAACATTTTCATTGCGCTCATCCATTTGATCTATGTATCCAATGATAGAGGTAAGAGGCGTGCGCAACTCATGACTCATCATATGTAAAAAATCTAAACGCTGTGACGCCAATTCATTTGCTAGGCGCTCATTTTCCTTTAATTGCTGTTGAAACCTCTTGTTGGCTTGAATAGAATGATAAATCGAGAAAAAGCCAATTAACCCCATTAAAGCAAAACCACTGAAATACAAAAAACTGTTTTTTATAAACCCCCTTATCTCACTGCTTAATTCCTGCTGCTTAGAAAGGTATTGCCTTTCAAGGAGCTCATTATATCTGTTTGAAAGCTTTTCAAAACCAAAAATCATTTCGTTCTGAATATCAAATCTTCGTTCCTTAAGATGGATAATTTGATAGTTTATTTCTTTAACATCTTCACTAATTTGGTTGATTAAAATAACCATTTCGAGAAAGATGGAATCCGATTCAGCCGTTTGTTGAAAAATGACAGTGTCTTCAGAAGTTGTAATAACCTGTTGTTTTTGCTCCCCTGTTGATCTTTCGTCTCTTTGGCTTTCCGGCCCACTATTTCCGTGGTTTGATTTATCTGTTTCGCTTCTCCTGCCAAACAATTTTTGAAAAAAACTTCTGCTTTCCTCTTTGTATCTATCCGAGTTCTTTGGAAATTCCAAGCTATCAATGGGCTCATTTAGGATGGTCCTCAATTCTTTTATAATAAATACAGAGTCCACGGACAAGGAGGATATCATTTTGGAAATATCTTTGGTAACCCCTTTATCAATAATTTTAATCCGCTTGAGTTCAAGTTGGTGAATTTCATTGTTGATACTATCAAGCACAAGCAATTGATGTGGTATTGACAACAATTCATTTATGCCCAAACCTTCAAACTCATAATTTACTTTATCATGAAAATCAGCAACTTCCAGTTCAATTTGAGGGATAATTGAATCTCTTACTTGAACAGAAGCAGTAGCACTTTTTTGAATTCTATCATTTGCTCTACTTATGAGAATTGACAGATTATTGAGGTGTTCTGTGGCCCTATTTGGCTTTTCAATTTCAGAGAGCTTGGTATTCAAATCTGTAACCGACTTCACGATAAAGAAGCCCAAAGCAGAGAAGACGATGAGCGAAATTGTAAAAAAAGAAATGGTTTTCAGGCGTATATCCAAGGCTAAAAAGAGTCTAAGTGTTCCAAAAGTGTCTTGGGGTTGATTGGCTTTTTGAGAAACAATGCTGCTCCATTATTAATAAGCTGTTCTGTTTGTTCTGCTGTCTCAAAACGACTCATCATAATTACAATAGTCTTTTGTCCGGAATCTTTTATAAATTCAAGAACCCGGTCACCATTTTCATCTGGTAATTTGAGGTCAATCAATGCAAAATCAATGTCATTAACCTTCTCCACCATATCCTTTGCCTCTTTTGCATTTAAAGCTTCTAATGTTGCATACCCATTTCTGTTTAATAGTCGGCTCAACATTTTACAAAAAACAGCATCATCTTCTACAATCAAAACATTCTTCATTCCTTTATAAATTACTTGTTATTAAATGTATTTAGCGCATGTTGATCTATGGCATAGGTAGCCATGCAGCTCAACACGAAACCCTGAACCAATTCATCAACACCAAGTCCAAGTTGCCCAAAGTTATGAATATCATATGGAATTAACCGAGCATCGTCATAGGACCATCCATTTTCTTCTTTTACAGAGAGGTTTGTTCCATATAAATCCCATGAATCAGCCCCATCAGGCAAGGGTTTATTCAATGGCAAACGAGCTCTTCTGGAGTAAGCGGCTAGGGGACGAAGGCCTTTAGGCGTATGGTGCATCATAAAACGAATATCAAAAGCATAACTTCTATCTTTCCTATCTGGTATGGAGCCTACATGGAAAAAGCCGTTCTTTTCATCAACCCCATCAATATAGTTACTATAAATTAGTTGTTGTACAACATAATTAGCGACATCCTTTTGGGGGGCCAATTCATTCCATGCTTTTTCAAATTCCTTTTCACTTGTAATGGTATAAACACCTTGTCCCGCGTTACCCTCAGGCACCTTAATTACCATACTGTTTTTTAATTTTTGATAATATTTTGGCAAATCCTCCCAGCTTACCCCCACATAGGTCTCGGGCTTTTCAATCTGCAAGCCAAATGGTTCATGGTTTGTATTAAAGATGTCATAAGCCAAGGAAGCCTCGGATTTATTTCGACCCCCAGCAAGACAGGCTTCGATAGGATTTAGTAGCAGGGTTTTCGAGTTTACAGGAATTCGGTTGTGAGGTTGTTGTGTTACATAACGAAAGGCAGCGCGAATGGGAATCCACTCTTCATCCTCACCTTTTACAAATAATTTGTTATCCTCAAATTTTGCAGAAGGGGTATTGTCATCCTGATCAAATTTTACCAAGTAGACTGGCTCATTAAACGAATCAGCAATAGTGGAAGCATACCCGATGTTTTCCATAGGGTTTTTATCGTACAAGGCAGCCAAAGCTCCCGTTTCGTGGTGTTTCAAAACTGCTGGTTTAAAGGTCAGATCAATTAGCTTTTGATAACCACCTTGTTCCATATTCAAATTTTGTAGGGGCATAGATTTCTGACCAGAAGGACATGAGTTTGTCTCAATAATAATCAGCTTATGCTGCCCCAAACTATTCATAACGTGCATCATATCCGTACCAGACCACTTGAAATAAAATGGTTTATAACTCAATATTTCCAATAACTTTTCACCATTTACACGCGGATGTAATCGTGTGTATCTACTGGCTATTTGAGCATTTGTTAAATTTAAAAAATAATTAACTAAGGGGTGTAAATTAGAGTTCAATACTCTCGGGTACCAATGTTCCGAAGGTTCAAAATCTCCTGGCTCTACCAAGTGTACATTGTCAGCAATAGATAACTTCATAAAATTTTAATTTACTAATAATTCAACAATAAAATCTTTATGCTTGTATAGCATCAAAAAACCACTGATGACCATGGTGGCGATTACTATCTTTCTAAAAAACAACTCTGAAATGGATGATAAAACTCGTTTTCCAACAATATTCCCTACAATAGCTGAAGCTCCTAATAAAATACCAAATTTCAAAACATCACCAGTTACGTAACCGAAATAGGCATAGCTTAATATCTTGGTTATATGCAATAAAACTGCATTGGCACTGCGCGTACCGATTAAGGCTTCCTTGGACATGCCGTAATTCAGATAAGCTGAATTCATCAGCGGCCCAACGCCACCAATAAGTCCCGATAAAAAAGAAATCACAAAACCAATGGGCATAAAATGCCAAGCTTTCAGAAATGACACATTCTTTTCTTTTGGCTTTTGAAAAAACTGAAAAATTGTAAAAATCAAAAACAAGCCAATTATAACCTGAAGGTAATCTGAAGACATGCTCGCAAATAAACGGGCGCCCAAATAGGAACCAACAATAGTTGAAGGAAACATCCAGTAAAATAATTTCCAATCAATGTCTTTGAAAAACAAGAAAACACGAGAGCTACTACTGAAGGCTATTCCCAAGGTCATAATGGGCGCGACTGACTTTACGCCAACTGTAAAAGCAATCAATGGCATTAAAATTAGACTCGCTCCTCCACCACTTAATGTGCTTAAAATAAAAATAAAAAATGAGCCTAAAATTAAAAGTATGTATGTCATTTGTTGGGATTGTAATGAGTAATAGTGGAGGTGTTGTCTTTGATCGAAATAATGATTTCCAAAAACCTTGTCACCTTTAAATATAGTCAAAAAGCGCTCGAGAAAGCTTTTGCTTAATCTTTTGTTCTTTTTAGTAAGAAGACTAATAAATCTACCAAGCGCTAATATACAACTTAAAACCAAATGAGACCAAGAAGCATGCCTGAATAAATATTCCCTTCATGCACAATAAGCAATAAATTGATTTTCAGAGCAAAATACAAATGACAGCAATTTGGAATGCTCTTTAGAAAAATTCAATGTGTTTAATTTTTGTACACAGTGTGCATTTTGTGTGCGCTAATTCCAATTTAAAGCATTTTGAACTCATCGCAAAATGTCTGTTTTTCAATGGGTTGATATTCCAAACTAATATATGGAACTATAATTGGATAAATTTAAAAAAATTGCAACATGTCAAACTTATCACTCAGAATGTTCAACCATAAATCTACAGTCTACTTCACTTTATCAATTTTGATTATTGGCGTGTTTTTTTTTGGATATCGATTAATTACTTCTGAAAATGCTCTTCTTTTCTCAACCAACATTAAACTTAGTGATACAATATTTTTCCTAAGCTTGACTTTACTAGCATTCAAATTGGCGTTTCTCATCTTTCTATTCGTCTCCTATAGGAAATACAAGCCTATAGAAAGTGTTTCCCCAGAAGAACTCTTGTTTTGTACGATAATCGTCCCTGCATATAATGAAGGCCAGCAAGTGTACGAGACCTTAAAAAGTTTATCAAAAAGTGATTACCCCAAAAAAAAGATGCACATCATAGCAATTGATGATGGGAGTGCTGACGATACTTGGTTTTGGCTGACGAAGGCAAAACAGGAATTGGGCAATTCGATAGATATTTTACAACAACCCACAAATAAGGGAAAGAGAGAAGCACTCTATCTCGCTTTTAAAAAAATTAATAGTGAAGTAATTATTACCGTGGATAGTGATTCTGTTGTTGCAGAAGACACCATTAGAAACATTGTTAGCCCTTTTGTTTTGAATCAGAATTGTGGCGCTGTTGCAGGTAATGTCAAAGTACTAAATGTTAATAATGGGATTATCCCAAAAATGCTTAATGTGAGTTTTGCCTTTAGTTTTGAGTTTGTACGCTCAGCCCAAAGTATTTATGGCACAGTTCTATGCACCCCTGGCGCACTTTCAGCCTACCGCAAAGAGGCTGTACTTTCCTGCTTAGACAAATGGATTGGCCAAACTTTCTTGGGCAAACGAACTCAAATTGGAGAGGACAGAGCAATGACAAACATGATTTTAAAACAAGGATATGACGTTTTTTTTCAGTCAAATGCAATGGTTTACACAGATATTCCGACAACTTACAACCAGTTAAGAAAAATGTTTACGCGTTGGGAAAGAAGCAACATTCGCGAAAACTTAATGATGACAAAATTTGCATTCTCCAATTATCGGACATCAAATAAATTAGCTGCCCGTTTTCTACTCATTAATCAGTGGATAAAAATGCTTATAGCAGTGCCTGCCCAACTAGTAATGCTGGTCTTTCTATACTTTGACCCCTTTTTGTTTATAACTACGAGCTTGTTTGGTATTTTTATTTTTTCATCAATTCCAGCCTATTTTTTCTACTTTAAAGTAAGAAGCTTTAAAGATTGCATGTTTGCTTATTCTTACGGTATATTCTACGCGTTTAGTTTATTCTGGATCACTCCATATGCCCTATTAACAGCTGGGAATAATGGCTGGCTTACAAGATCAAAAGTGACAGACTAGCAATGTGATTGAAATTAATTGTACTAAATTTGCAAAAAAAATGCCCGTAGTTTATCTCCTGGATGATGATGCCTTTTTCAACAAAACTTTATCTGCATTTCTTGTCAAGCACAATTACATAGTGGAATCATTTTTTGACGCTGAAAGTTTGTTTAGAAGACTAAACAGCGTACCCAAACATCCAGATTTGATTATAACAGATTTCCGCTTACCTGAGTCAGATGGGATAGAAGTTATCAAAAGAACTAAAAAACTTAACAAAAGTCTACCTGTTGTTTTGATAACCAACTATAGTAACATTAAAATAGCCGTCAAATCCATCAAAATCGGAGCCTTCGAATTTGTAAGCAAACCAATTATTCCAGATGAATTCTTGACAATTATTGACAAGGCCATTTCGACAAATCAAACTAATGCAAAGGAAATACTGGAGCCTATTTCGATGATTAAGGGAAATACAATGAACGATGTCTGGCGAAATATTGAGGCTGTGGCACCTTCTAATCTCTCCGTCTTAATTTCAGGAGAAAGCGGTACAGGTAAGGAACTCGCAGCAAGGTACATACACGAAAAAAGCAATCGCTTTAAGAAAAAGTTTGTTGCAATTGATTGTGGTGCTTTACCAGAGGAGACGGTTTTATCCGAGCTATTTGGACATGAAATAGGCGCTTTTACTGGCGCAACGAAACCTAAAATAGGACAATTTGAATATGCCAATGGCGGTACCGTCTTCTTAGATGAAATAGGCAATTTATCATATAGTTCGCAGGTTATACTCTTGAGAGCTCTCCAAGAAAAATCAATTAAACGTCTTGGCGGAAATAGTAATATAGCTGTTGATATCAGGTTAATTGCAGCAACAAATGAAAACCTAAACACGGTAATTTCAAACAATCGATTTAGATTGGACTTGTTTTATAGAATAAATGAGTTCCCCATACATTTGAAACCACTTAGAGACCGCATAGAAGATCTACATTTGTTTATTGACCTTTTGGGTAAAAACGCATCGAAAGAGCTCGCAAAGCCCTTTTTGGGCATTGAAAAGGATTTGTTTGAGGATTTTAAAAGTCACTCATGGCCTGGGAATGTTAGAGAACTCAAAAATTTGATTCGGCGCGGCGTTTTACTGTCCTCTGATGGGTTCATAAAGCGAAATGACCTACCTAATTTGGGTTTTGATACTATTCCAACAGCGAAAAATGTTGGAACAAGCTTAAAGCACCAAAATCAAAATTTGGAACAACAAGTAATTAAAGCGGCTCTAATTCGCAATAACTATAATAAATCAAAAACTGCTAAAGAATTAAAAATTACAAGAACCACACTCTACAAAAAAATAGATGAATTTAAGCTTTAACTTTTGTAATGAAGTGAGTGGTGATACCCTATTATTATTCAGGAAAATCTATTTCAAAAAACAACCCCCACCCCAACAGTGAAAAAGAAGTTGCCTGTAAACGGGGCCTTTTTATGAAAGTACTGGGCATCCGTAAAAATATAAACATCCTTACTGAGTTGCTGCTGGATTTGTGCTGCGCCGGTCAAATGGTAATAGGTGTATTCTTTGCCGAAAGGCACACTGTACATAAATTCGGCAGGGCCAAAAGCAGGGCTCGATTGTGGGCCTAGCTCCAAGTTCATGAATTGGATATGGTAATGGCGAACTATCCTCACTAAAAAAGCTCCCGCGCTTGCTGTTATTCTCGTTTTTCCGGCATTAAAGTGGAAGCCTTTACCCACCATTAGCTCTAATGAAGAATGTGTAGACCTCGCCGTTTTCAAGCTCAATGGCACCATAACGTCTGTATCAAAAACAGGGTCATCAAAAAAGTTGTTGAAATCAGCATGTACAAACGATTGCAACTGGTTTGGATCATAGTACCCACCACCTTCTCCAAAGTAATAGGATTTCCCAAGTGATAGAAATAGTTTTTCTGGCTTCAGCAAATAAGGTGTTTGAATGGCTATCCGCATTCCTACGGCATTCATTTCGTGATCATTAAATCTACCGCCACCAAAACCAAAAGAAAAAGAACCTGTCTCTTGGGCAAAGGTATTAATGGCATTAACGAGGCTAAAAGCTAATATAAAGTTCCGGTATACTTTCATTTTTTTAAATTTCAGAAGTAAGAAATAGTTGTCTCAAACTAATTTCACAGCGTACTCAGCTAGTGCTTCTTTTTGTAACACTGTTTCCTTTGAGTATCTTGATTTGTCTAGTCGAGTTGGTTTTCCATTCTAAAAGCGCTTTCCGATCGTAAAGTAAAAAGGCACCTCAATTATTTCTGCATTTACGGTTTTCATATTATAAACCAAAGCCATACCCGCAAAGACATCATTGTAAAAAGAATAATCAACTTGGAATTCAAACGAAAAAAATAGATTCGTCCAATACCTACTATATTCATATTGATTGTAGTGAAAAATAAATGTTTCTTCAGTATCTCTATTGATTACATCAATGCTTGCTCGGGTGTGAATGTTTGTGCTGCTTTTCCGAACACTGTTGATATAGGAGGAAAACCTAACATTAAGACGGTCCATAAACAGATCTTGTTTTTGTACAAAAACACCAAGGCTAGGTTTAATGTCAATAAACATTCTTTCCACGCCAAAAGCGTGTGATCCATCGGGGAAAGCTAAATTCTCAAATGAAACAAAAGACGCATCAGCCCCAATGTGATGTATAAAACTGTATTCGCCAGCAGGGAAATCGACTATACTACGCCCAGAATACGTAGACCAAAATAACATTTGTGATGCGGCCGTAACCCCGAACCAAGGCGTGATATTTCTATGGTAGTTTATGCCAATTGGACTATCCCAACCGAGAAAGGTAATGGCTAAACTATTCTTTTTCTCGTTTTGCCCGTGAAGGAGCATCGAAAAGCAGAAAAAAACAAAAAGGAGGTTACTTTTTTTCATTTACCAAGTGAATTAAAAAAGGGCGGTGTCCTTTTTGGGACACCGCCATAGTTTCATTATAGCATCTATCTAATGCTAAACATCAAAATAGGCAACACTACATCAAACTCAACCGTCTGCTAACAATGCCGTTTTCGGTTTGAATTTGTAAGATGTACACCCCTTTAGCGTAAGCGCCTAGGTCGAGTGTTTTCCGATACACACCGCCTGTACGGCCAGCGTTGTCTTCCAATATCAATTGACCTGTAGGACTCAACACACGCAAGTACATTTCGCGCACACCCTCCATTTCAAACTCAATATTGAATTGACTTGTACTTGGATTCGGGAAAACCCGCAAACTTTGCTGAATGAGCCATTCCTCAACGCTGATGGTGCTTTGTACGGTAACCGTCATGGTATCTGTAGTACCGCAATCCGTATCTGTTACAACAAGTGTGACTACAAAGCTTCCTGCATTAGCATAGCTATGGGAAGTTGTTATTCCAGAACCTGTGTTCAAGTCGCCAAAATCCCAATCAAATTGTTGCCCTTGGCTTGCAGTTGCATCGAAGCTAAAATCACCAGGGCCCGTTTGTGTAAATACGAAGTCAGCAACAGCTGTATCGCTGTTTACAGTAAAGCTTACGGGGATTCTATCTCCTGTGCAAGCGCCACCAGGCAATTGATAAATGATACGTCCGTTGAAGTTCCTAGGGTTAAAAGTACCCCCAAATGGGTGTACTTTACCTACCCCTTCGAATACCTCCAAGTCGGCATTGGCGTTCATCAAAGCCCCGGCTACTGTACCATTGGTGTAGGCAACAGAACCTGTAACGCGCGTCACATAAAAGGCATGAATACCAGTAGTTAATGGATACGGATTCGTGAAATTGAGACGGTATTGTCCGGCAGCAGGAATAGCGCCAATGTTGATGGCTTCAACCAATGTCCAACCAGCGCTAGAGTTTTCAAAGCCATTGTAGGTACCCACGCGGTGCCAAACCTCAAACTCACCAGAGCCCGCACCATTTGGAGAAACGGTAAACCCAGTAACTTCTAATGCATTGATTACATTGACGTCAAACATATTTCCACTTTGCCCATTTCCAGCGGCAAATGTAAACTCAAGAGAATCTTCTACGCCTGAGGTTCCTGCTCCGTAATCCAGATAGTAAGGCCCAGGGTTAGTGGTTGCTACGCGGAAGGTATCGCCTGTAAAAAACGGAACCGTATCCGTAAAGGCATTGTACCAGTTGTAGGTCAACCCGGGAATAACCACGGGAAATAAGTCTACTGAATCTACCGCAGCACACACCGTGAAGGGCACAAAATCAGGCGCCCCTGGGGCTATGGTAATGTTTCCTGATGTAAAGTTGTTGTTGGCGCTATTTTGGTCTGTTGCCAAATTAGCAGTCACATTTACAGTAATGTTGCCTCCAGCATAGGTGTTAACATTGCCAATAACCACCGTATCAAAGTTGTCTGGCGCCAAGGGGCCAGAATACGTAAAGTTCAATGTTGCGGGGAAGTCACCACCCAAAATCGCTGAGATTGGGATATTGGATTCTGGATTGATACCATTATTGTACAACACAACGGTCACAGGCATCGTAGAGTCGCCACAACCGATAGGGTCAACTGGGCTCATCAAGGCTTCCAAAGCGATATCGTGATCAAAGGGCAAGCAGATTTCTAATGGCCCCGCCCAATTTGCACTTACGCCATTACCACTAGGTACACAATTGGCACGCACATAGATGTCGTAGCACTCGCCTGGCGCAAGGTTACTCAACGTGTAAGGATTTGTTGTGGCAGAAATGGTACTTGCTCCAGGCGTACCCTGCAAGAATCCAACCGGTCCCCATTCTACATCCCATGTATCAGGTGTACCAGTTTGTATCCAAGAAAGCGTGACAGAAGTTGAGGTAATGGCTGCACTATCCAAATCCAATGGAGTAGGGCATGGTGGTGCCTCAGCAATGCTAATGTCGTCTATTGCGTATTGTCCTGATGTACCATTACCGCGAACACCAACAAAACGCACTTGAGTCTCGCCAGATTTGTAATTTATTAACGGTACAATCGCCTCCTCAAATGGATCAGCTTGGGCGGTTTGAACAGCTTGATCTGCCGTAAATACAACATCCCAAACTTGTGTACTATCATTAAAGACTTCTGCTCTAAGTTCATTCAAGTTTAATCCAAAAATATGATAGAAGAAACGCAGCTCCGGATTACTTAATGTACTTGTATTAACTGGTGGAAGGAACAAAATAGCTTCACTATTCAAAAGCCCATTGGCACGAATAAAGGCATATTTCTGAGAATTATTTGCACCTTGTAAAGGACCTGTTGTCGCAGGGAATGGAGATGGGCCATCTCCAATTTCCCAAACATAGGAGGCATTGGAACCAAAATAGGAGTAACACGAGGCAAGCGCACCAGGCAAAGCCCCTACAGACCACGTTTCAAAACCTTGTGTATATGGGGCTTGGAAGACACTACAATCCGTGCAAAACGTAAACACAAACGACCACAACGAAAAGCCATTGCCACTGCCCGTACAGTTTAATCGGATATAAATATCATAACAAGTATTGGCTGCTAATCCTGTAACGTTCAGTGAATCGCCTGTAACGGTAAGGAAGTTACCTGTGCCTCTGGTAAATCCTGCTGGCCCCCACTCTATTTCGTAGGTACCTCCAGCAATACCACTGGTCCATGAAACCACAACATTGGTATCCGTTCTACTTGCCACATTAGCCGATGGACGCGGACAAAGTGGCGGATCAAATTCAAACGCACCGGGGTCTGGTGTAGTCGTTCTTGCTGAATCTAAAAAGTCGGTGGGCACAATGCTCAATAAGTTCTGACCCAAATCATTCATGGCTCCACTTGCTGGCGTCAATGCACCTGTAGCAGGATTTAAGAAATCAGGATTGTCAAAAACAGCATTATTGTCCCAACCATTGGTATTGGCTACCCAATCCGAAAAGGTAGTGCGGTTGGCACCATCATACCCCACGTGAGCGGAATTGGTAGCAGCAAAGTCCATGAAATACCCATTGTTATTGATGGTTCGAGTACCTGAGCCCAAAATATAGATACAGTGCTTTTCACTCGTCCCAGATCTGCTCACGGAAGCGATATTGTTGATGATATCAACACCATCTGAGTTGCCAGACAAATAAAAGGCACGAGTAAGAGCGGCGGTTGGATTTAAATCACGGATATCAACCGTGTTGTGATAATACTTCCAGTGTGAGCTTGTGGCGTTCCAAATAGCATACAACGTACCGTTGTTCTCTAGGTTATAAAATATGTTGTTGTACACCAATGTTGGCTTGGCCGCTGTGGCGCTCGCTCCTGTTGAATACAGCGCATAAATGACACTCGTGTTGGTAACAGAACCGAATGGATCGTGAATACTGTTGTTGAAAATTTCTCCGCCATGATGTTCGTTAATGAAGTACAAGGCATAAAATGAGGAAAGGGTGGTGCGCGTTAAGCGACTAAACTCATTGCCGCTGTATTCAAAATCTTCTTGCGCACGAGAATAGATCCCGTAAAAGTAGAAGTTATTGAAGGTATTGTTCCGGACAACATTGCCCATAGCGCGTGATGCGTTGTTATTTCCAATAACAGTTATTGAGTAATAACCGCCATTAATCACGTTGTTTTCGATGGTATTAAACTCTGGAAAACCTCCAGCAGCAGCTATAGCTGTGTTGCCATTTCCCATTACAACACCCGCAAAATTGGTGTTTATTAACGTGTTATTGACATTGATTATACAGTTGGAAATGGTGTTGTGACTTGACCCTTGGCTCATGTATACCGCCCAACCTGCGGTTGAGCCTAGCGCGTCTATCTGTAGGTTATCGACTGTAATGTAATTAGAATTTCTTATGTTTAAGACGCCTCTATCTGCGGTTGTTGCATTGGCAAAAGAGAGCGTTTCGCCATTACCGTTTATGGTTATGGTGTTAATGGCACTCGTACCGCCAATACTCTCAAAGAAAACTTGTTCGTTGTAAGGGCCTGATCCCGGTTGCACATTAATGATAACTGGCCCTGTGATACCGCCACATTCGATAAACCCAGCAAAATCACTAAACGAATTGAAGTTTGC
>JAIULY010000019.1 GCA_022565875.1 Schleiferiaceae bacterium
AATCTAAAAATTGGTCATTACAAATCGTTAAAGGGGTAACAAAGCTCATTAAGCACGACATGTATCGTATTGTTTTCAAGATAATTGAAGCAGATACAAATCAAATAATGATGCAACGCATAAGCCCAGAGGTGGGCGATATTTTTGTATTATCTCGAAAACCAAAAGCGCTAAACATTACCATTGCAGGGAAATGGAGTGGCGGTATTGGGCCGCCTCCAATTCTGGGTTCAACCCACGAAAAAAACGATGCTATTTTTGAAAATGTGGAAAACTGGCAGGAGGAATTTTTCACCTTTTCGAAAGATATGGTTATTTATGAGTTTTATAATCAATGCGATACCTTTTACTTTGAACCTCCATTTTTTTACTTTCCGTCAAAATTAAAAACGGCACGCGGGTATTTTGAATATATTAGCGTCGTCAATGATAAGGGTGATAGTTTAATTGTTGATCTATATGGTATCAGAAATAATTTTTTAGAACCTCGTGTCAAATTTAAAACGCGAAGAGTCTGGGTAAGGGCTGATTAGTTGTGGTTATTTAAAAAAGAGCGGCATTCACAACCTAATTATGAAAAAGAAAAATAACTTAATAGTATGAGATGGATTATATTTTTAGTTTTCGCAATTGCGGTTTTGCCTTTGAGCATGCAGGCGCAGCTCAACTTACCAGAGCGGGAAGTAAATCATGATATGCACACCTGGATTTCGGTAAATAGCTTTACGCGTATTAGTGATAAATGGGGGATGATGGTGGATGTGCATCACCGAAGAAGGGAGGGGATTCGGGCGGCTAGCTTTGACTTTATGCGTCTTGGAGCTACCTATTGGTTTACGGATGAGCTTCGCTTAACCGCAGGAGGTGCTTTGCTTCGGTTGGCTCCTCCTTTCACAGAAAAATCTAGAACCAATGAATGGCGTTTTCACCACGAGTTGACTTACGCCCACAAAATAGGCAAAGTTGGTGTTTTTGAACGGCTACGCTTTGACCACCGTTGGCGCGAACAGTTCAATCCTATTGGGCAATTTGTTGGTTATCAATTCTCTACTCGTATTCGTTTTTTGTATGCCTTAAATATTCCCATATTTAAAGGCCCCACTGCTTATAAAAAGCCGACCTTAAGTATAAGTGATGAATTGTTGGTACAATACGGGCCCGGGGTGGTGTACAACTTTTTTGAGCAAAACCGATTCTTCTTGGGGATACGTCAACGAATGTCTAGTAACTTGTCTTTTGATACGGGGTATATGTACGTATTTCAACAAACGGCATTTGGCAGCCAACTCAACGCCTTCCACACGTTCCGATTGTTCTTTTACTACACACCAGACTTACGGAAAAATAAAGGCAGTAAAGACCAATCGTTGCCGGTAGAAAATCTTTGGGTGGATTAACACCAAAAAAAAACACCTCCTGTGCTACAGGAGGTGCTCGTTTCATCAAATCTTGCTGTTTTTAAGCAAAACCTTTTGCCACTTTTTCGGCCTTTCTAGATGCGCTGTAGTCGTAAAAACCTTCGCCGGATTTCACGCCAAGTTTTCCTGCGGTAACCATATTTACTAACAAAGGACATGGCGCATATTTAGGGTTGCCCAATCCATCGTGCAATACACGAAGAATGCTCAAGCAAACGTCTAATCCGATGAAATCAGCGAGTTGCAACGGTCCCATAGGGTGTGCCATGCCGAGCTTCATGATGGCGTCTATTTCAGCCACACCTGCAACGCCTTCGTGCAAGCTAATGATTGCTTCATTGATCATCGGCATCAAAATACGGTTGGCCACAAAGCCGGGATAGTCGTTGCAAGAAACGGGAATTTTACCCAATTTCTCAGAAAGGGCTACGATAGTGTTGGTCACCTCGTCTGAAGTGCTGTATCCCCGAATAATTTCAATGAGTTTCATAATTGGCACCGGATTCATAAAGTGCATGCCAATGACGCGGTCTGGGCGGTTGGTTACCGCAGCAATTTTTGTAATGCTTATCGAGGAGGTATTGGTGGCTAAAATGCAGTTTTCAGGAGTAAGCGAATCGAGGTCTCTAAATAACTGTAGTTTGATTTCGATGTTCTCTGTTGCGGCTTCAACTACCAAATCAGCTTGATTGACGGCTGTTTTTAAGTCAGTTGTGGTGGTGATATTGCCCAAAGTGGCCGTTTTAACAGCCTCGTCGATAACTCCTTTTGCAATAATGCGATCGAGATTTTTCGCAATGGTACCCACACCGCGATCTAGTGCCGCTTGATTGATGTCAAATAAGTGAACGGCATAACCTTGTTGTGCGAATACGTGGGCAATGCCATTGCCCATAGTTCCGGCTCCAATAACTGTAATATTCTTCATTTCGGGTGTATTTATATTTTGGAATTAATAACTGTTTTTGCTCGATTTGGTTTACTTACCGCGGCCCTGCAAAACTATCAAAATTGTGTAAAACAGAATTTTTAAGTCGTTTAGCAGGTTCATGTTTTCTAAGTAGATAATGTCGTATCGCAACCGTTGTACCATTTCGTTGACGTTTTCGGCATAGCCAAATTTCACCATACCCCAAGAGGTAATGCCGGGTTTTACACGGTAAATCATTTTGTAATGTGGTGCTTTTTCAAGAATTTGTTTGGCATAAAACTCGCGCTCTGGTCGCGGACCAACTATCGACATATCGCCTTTTAAAACGTTTAGAAATTGTGGAAATTCATCAATGCGATACTTCCGCATAATTTTTCCCCAAGGTGTAATTCTATTGTCGTCTTGGCTGCTGAGTTGTGGCCCCATTTCCTCTGCATTTTCGTACATAGAGCGAAACTTAAGAATCGTAAAGGGTTTGTTGTGTTGACCAATGCGTTTTTGTAAAAACAAAATACTTCCTTTTGATGATAGTTTTACCATAATGGCAGTAAAAGTCAAAAAGGGAGAAAGCACAACTAGAACGGTTAGACTAATGGCAATATCAAAAATGCGTTTTACGGCTTGTTGCCACACGGGCATACCTTCTTGGCGTATTTGAATCAGTGGAGCGCCAAGTGATTCTAGTTTTACTTGCCCTGAAATGATATCATAGGTGTCCGGAATCATTTTTACCTTCACCGGAGTGTCTTGCAACAAGTTGATAATGGTTTCTAGTTGCCCGTGTTCACGCGTTTCGATGGCGATAATGACTTCTTCTATACTGTGTTGGCGAATAAGCTGCGGAAGCAATTGAAACTCTCCGAGGTGGGGTAGGTTTTTCTCTAATAAAAACTTGATGTTGTTGTTAACAGAGACAAATCCAATGAATTTGTTGCCTGTGGACCTGTGTTGCGCCTCCATTTCGCGGTAAAGTTCTGCGGCATTTTCATTACTGCCTATCAACAAGGTATTAAAGGTAATGATGCGATTTTGTATCTTGTTGTTGGTAATGGTGGATAGGATAAAACGAAAGAGACTCGTGAGAATGAATATCCAAGAAAAATAAATACTGAAAGATAGATAATACTCTTTATAGGATTCTACCCAGTCATCGAGTATCAATAAAAAGAATATAACAACAGACCCAAGCAGTAAAGTAGTGAAAGTTTGAATGATTTCTTTCAATCGTGAACGCCGGTAGATATCTTGATAAAAGCCGGTTATGTAATGTGTAATAACCCAAAAAAGGGGTGTTATCACAATCCCTAACCAAAATCGAGGATCTTCATAAATATGGGCAAATGTAAAGTCAGGGATGCCCTCGATGGCCGTTTTTCGATAGTGAAATAAAATGACGTATGCTACAACCGCAGATACGAGGTCGAAAAAGATATATTTGAGTGTTTGTAAGTAATTATTTCTCATCAAAACACCACTTTAATATTATCGAGAAAAAGCTGTCTTCCCGCTACATCACTATTGCTTAATGCACCAATGAAGACTCTGTAATCAAGTGCGTTGTATGCGCTAACTTCAACATTCAGATTAATGTAAACTTTGTTCCATTCACTGTTAGGATTAAGGTTTACGACGGGAGCCTGAACTGGAGCGCCAAACACATTAGCAATGATACCCACCACGAGGGTGATGTCAGTTTTATAATTCATCTCCACATACACACTAGCGCCTTGTCGCGGGAAATTATAGGTGTTGTTGGTTACAATTTCAAATACTGAGGGGCGCCCGGGTATTTCGGCAAACCCGCTTCCGATATTTACCTCTCCTGGCGGTGCGGGGAAAATTAGTAGTGGGTCGGTTACCCGCAGTAAATTGGTGTCGCTTCGTGAACTTGGGGCAATGGTTAATCCCACTCCGTCAAAATCTTCTATGGGAATAACAGTTGCTGTACTTCTGTATTTTGTCCTGGGAATGGAATCTTGAGCCGCATTTAAAAAGTGGGTTTCTCCAGGCTTCAGATCAATAATTTCTTCAATTTCGTTTACAAAAGGAAAGGGGGTAGGTAATGCAAAAATGCCATTTTGATAGATTCCCGGCAATACAGTAATCGTAGTTGGCCCATCTTCCAATACGGGAATGTTTGCAGGCAATTCGAAGGTGCCTAGCGGTATGCCGTTTACTTCAATAAAGGCAATAACAAATTTGGAAGCGCTCGTACCTTCTAGTTCATAATTGGTTTCAAGAAGAATCTCATCAATTTGTAGGTAGGCGGGCTCAGCAACTTTAAGATTGTCGGAGCAACTCCACTGAATAAACGCCAATAAAGACAAGAGGCATAGCTTTTTAGCCATGATGATAGTTTTAAGACAAAGTGTCGCGTAAGCTAGACTCGATTAAGTTATTGATGCGGATGGCCAGTTCTAAAGCGCGGGCGCCGTCGGATAAAGTAACGGCAGTTTCTTTGTTTTTATTGATAGCCTCAGCAAAAAAAGCTAATTCTTCACGAATGGCATTGTTAGCCAGTACTTCGGGCTCTTCAAAATGGATTTGTTTTTTCTTGCCATTGGGCAAATCAAGCAACATAGCATAAGCTTCTGGCTGTTCGGGTGCCGCATCAATTCGGATGCGCTCACTTTTCTTGGTTAAAAAGTCCACTGTGATGTAGGCATCGCGTTGGAAGAATCGTGTTTTGCGCATGTTTTTTAGCGAAATGCGACTAGCGGTAAGATTGGCCACACAGCCGTTTTCAAATTCAATCCGCGCATTGGTAATATCAGCCGTATCACTGATAACAGGGACGCCACTTGCGTAAACGTGCTTGACTTCACTTTTGACGGCGCTTAGAATAATATCAATATCGTGGATCATTAAATCCAAAACAACAGAAACATCGGTGCCGCGAGGGTTGAATTCGGCCAAACGGTGCGCTTCAATAAACATGGGCTGATGAAGCATGTCTTTGACGGCTAAAAAAGCAGGGTTAAAACGCTCTACATGACCTACTTGAGCTTTGCAGTTGTGGTGTTTTGCAAGTTGTATCAGTTCCTGAGCCTGCGCAACAGTTTCGGTAATGGGCTTTTCTATAAAAACGTGTTTGCCATTTTCTAAAGCCTTTTTTGCTGTCTCAAAATGAGAGAGGGTAGGCGTTACAATATCTACGGCATCAACCGCATTAAGCAGCTCTTCGTAGGTAGAAAAAGCTCTTGTGTTTTTTTCTTGGGCAACGCGATTGGCTGTTTCAGCATCAGGGTCGTAAAACCCAACTAATTCCCAATCGGGTATGGCTTGTATGCAATTGATGTGTATTTTCCCCAAATGTCCGGCTCCTAGGACGCCAATGCGAAGCTTCATCTGTTTAATTTTGGCGCAAATGTAATCCAAATTGAGGCGGTATGAAAAAATAGAATTTAACATTTTCAAAACGGCTCAATAACACTGCGATAGCATTGCAAAATTCCTGGCGCTAATTATTCCAGCCATTGAAATGAAACAATATTTTCACTGTTTCCTTGCTAATTGAGGTATAGATGGGGCATTAATCACCATTTTAAACTATTTTTCGCCCTTCAAAATTATCGTTTATGAAGATACGTATATGCCTTTTGTTTTTGTTCCTCTTTTCATTGCTCATGCAGGCGCAAGACCTCGCCTCACGTGAAGGGATTCAAGATAATAGACGCAACTTAACCTATGCCATTACCAATGCCACCATTGTTGTAGCTCCGGGAGAGCGAGTGGAAGGAACCCTGCTGGTGGCCGCTGGAAAAATTGTCGCTGTGGGAAATACCGTTGCGATTCCGAAGCATGCAGTGGTTATTGATGCACAAAAAAAATTCATCTACCCTTCCTTTATCGACTTAAATAGCAATTACGGTTTAACCCCTCCCGAATCCACTTCGAAATCTGGTGGTGTTGAATATGAAAGAAATGATGGCAAAAGTGCTTTTGGTTGGAATCGCGCCATTCGTGCAGATCAAGCGGCCACCGCATTATATAGCCACAACGAAAAAGCAGCCACTGAGCTGCGTGCCCAAGGAGTAGGCGTAGTGTTGTCTCACCACAAAGATGGTATCGCAAGAGGTACAGGAAGTGTTTTGGCTTTGGCTAATTTATCGGAGCAACACGCGTTACTTCGTCCAAAGGCTGCTACTTTCTTTAGTTTTGATAAAGGCTCTAGCAGTCAGCAATACCCTAGTTCTCAAATGGGGAGTATTGCCTTACTGCGACAAACATTTCTGGACGCACAATGGTATCAAAAAAATAAATCCACCACCACAAACTTGCACTTGGAAGCACTCAATGCCCAAGATAAGCTGCCTCATTTTTTCGATAGTCCGGATAAATTGACCAGTCTGCGAGCAGTACGTTTGGGGAATGAGTTTCAAAAGAAATTCATTATCCTAGGCTCTGGCGATGAATACCAAGCCCTTAAGGATATCCAATCCGCAAAGGCCGCTTTTGTAATCCCTATGAATTTCCAGGATGCACCCGATGTTTCAGATCCTTTTTTGGCTAGGGAAATAGGATTGCGCGATTTGAAGCATTGGGAACTGGCGCCTTACAACTTCAAAGCACTGCTCGACAATGGTGTTACCGTAGCACTTTCGCCCAACGGCACGAAGAAACTATTTGAAGCCTTGAATACCCTTGCCGAAACGGGCGTTTCTGAAACACAACTATTGGCCGCTTTGACGACTACGCCTGCAAGTCTCATCCAAATGGAAAAGGAAATCGGGACGTTGAAACCAGGAATGCGCGCTAATTTCTTTATCGCTGGAGACAGCTTGACGGCCAAAAAGAATGAAATTTTTGAACATTGGGTCCTCGGTGAGCGACATATTCATACGTCCTTAGATAAATTTGATATCACAGGCACCTATCGATTAAACGGTTCGGATACTTTGGTACTCGGTCAAGATAAATCGTTTCAATTAACCCTTCGCGACTCGCTTGCCATTAAAGGGAAATACACATTTAAAAACAATAAGCTCCGCTTTCAGTACGCTGTGGAGAATGAAACATTTTTATTTGAAGCCACCGCAATCGGGGATAGAGCTTTTGCCAGTGTATTGGCCTATCAACCTTTATCTGGAAAACCTAACCTAACACAAACCCTAGCAAACCTTGCGCCTGCTGCTGAAAAAGATAAAAAGACCACCGAAGGGAATGATGACTTTGATTACAAAACAGCGCTGTGGTACCCCTTTCAGGCCTTTGGCCACGAGCAACGTCAAGATTTTGGCAACTACCTCATTAAAAATGCCACAGTTTGGACATTAGAGGCAGAAGGTGTACTAGACACAACAGATGTTCTTATTGCCAATGGAAAAATTGCCCGCGTAGGTAAAGCATTAAAGGCCCCAAAAGGGTACACAGAAATTGATGCTATCGGTTTGCACCTAACGCCCGGAATGATAGACGAGCACAGTCACATCGCGATTTCTCGAGGCGTGAATGAAAGTGGCTCTTCAAGCAGTGCCGAGGTGCGAATAGGGGATGTCATCAACCCGGAGGACATCAATATCTACCGACAATTGGCGGGCGGCACTACAGCCTCACAACTATTGCACGGCTCTGCAAATACTATTGGCGGTCAGTCGGCGCTGGTGAAATTGCGTTGGGGTAAATCTGCCGAGGAAATGAAAATTGAAAACGCCCCGGGGTATATTAAATTTGCACTGGGTGAAAACGTAAAACAAAGCAATTGGGGCGATCGGATGCGGGTCCGTTATCCGCAATCGCGAATGGGGGTGGAACAAGTGCTTTATCAATCGTTTATGAAGGCGGAAGCTTACGGTGCCGAAAAGAAAAAAAATCCCAATACCCGAGTCGATCTCGAAATGGAAACACTGTTAGAAATTCTCGAAAGTCGTCGTTTTATTTCGTGTCACTCGTATGTGCAATCAGAAATCAACATGCTCATGCATGTAGCCGATAGTATGGGCTTTACGGTAAATACTTTTACACATGTATTGGAAGGGTATAAAGTTGCAGCAAAATTGCGCAAGCACGGTGCCGCAGCAAGTACCTTTTCCGATTGGTGGGCTTACAAAATGGAGGTAAACGAAGCCATTCCCTTTAATGCCGCTATTTTAACTAAAGCAGGTGTGGTAACGGCGATCAACTCTGATGATGCCGAAATGGGACGACGCCTCAATCAAGAAGCTGGAAAAGTAATGCGCTACGGGGGCGATGATGAAGTGGAAGCGTTGAAAACAGTGACGTTGAACCCTGCAAAAATGTTGCGATTGGAGGAGCGAATTGGCAGCATCAAGGTGAGGAAAGATGCTGATTTAGTATTGTGGGATGCCCATCCGCTCAGCAGTTATGCTAAAGTACAAAAGACCTTTGTAGACGGTCAATTGTTGTTTGATCGCAGCCAACAGGAAGCGGCGGTGGCGGCCATGCGCAAAGAACGCGAGCGGTTGATAGCAAAAGCACAACAGGCGGCAAACGGCGGCAAACCCATCGCACAGCCGGAGTCTGAAATCGATAACGAGTACCATTGTGACACCTTAGAAGAAATACATTTCCATGGACATTAAAAAAATTCTCACTCCCGCTCTTTGCGCCTTTTCCTTTGTTGTAACCGCGCAGTCTGTAACAAAAATGTTTTCAGGAGCAGATATTCACGTCGGAAATGGTGACTTTATTGCCAAAGGCAAGGTGGTTACGGCCGATCAAAAGATCATTTGGGTGGGGCGCTCTGATGAAAACCCTGAAATGCGCATTGATGAAATGCACGACGTTACAGGTAAACACATTTATCCAGGATTTATAGCTCCTGTAACGGCTGTTGGCCTGGTGGAAGTGGAAGCCGTTCGCGCTACAGTAGACAATCAGGAGGTGGGCGACCAAAACCCCAATGCACGCGCTTTGATTGCCTACAATACCGATTCTCGCGTGTTGCCGACACTCATTTACAATGGCATCCTCATCGGGCAAAGCACGCCCGAAGGCGGAACTATTTCAGGACAATCCTCTGTAATGCGATTGCAAGCGTGGAACTGGGAGGACGCCGTAATAAAGGCGGATGATGGGATGCACATCAATTGGCCCAATACCATGAAGTTCGACTATAAAAAGCGCAAATTGGTGGCCAATGAAGAGTATCCAAAACAGGTGACCAACTTACTCAACACATTTGCCGCAGCCAAAGCTTACTTGGAAGGGGATAGGAAGGAGGTAAACCTTAAACTCGCTGCTTTTGATGGAGTTTTTGACGGTGACAAGCGGGTTTATGTGCAAACCAATAAAGCAGCGGCCATGCTCGAAGCCATTCGCGAATTGAAGCAATTGGGGGTAAGGCACATCGTATTGGTGGGCGCAGCTGATGCGCCTATGATAGCTGACTATCTCGCCGACAATCAAATTCCTGTAATTCTGCGCCGACCTCACGAGTTACCGAGTTACAGTGATGACGCAACAGACGCTTCTTATGGCGCACCCGCACTATTGGACGAAGCAGGTGTTGTATTTGCATTGAGCAATATTGGTCGCATGCCAGTAATGGGCAACCGCAACTTGCCCTTTATGGCGGGCACGGCTATTGGGCACGGCCTCGATTACGAAGCTGCGGTTCGTGCTTTGACTTTGCACCCCGCTACAATTATGGGCATAGAGAAAAACTACGGGAGCATCCAAGTCGACAAAAGTGCCACGTTTCTCATTGCTTCGGGCGATTTATTCGACATGCGTTCGCACCACGTTGAAGCGGCATATATCGATGGTAAATCTGTGGATATGGAGAACTGGCAAGAACAGCTTTTTGATAAATATATGAAACATCTCGAAAGCGAAAACTAAATCGAAGACACTCTATTTTGTCTCCTTGGTAATTTTCGTAATTTCACGACCGAAAAAATTAAAGTACATGAATCGCATTTTTGCACCCATTATCAGTTTGTTTTTTATTGTCCCAGCATTTGCACAGGAAAATGTCGACAAGAGTGCTTTTCGACAAATGTATGACTTGTTGCCTACGCCAAACACCTATCGTTCAGCATCTGGAGCACCGGGGCATCAGTATTACCAACAGCAAGCAGATTATGTGATGGACATTGTTTTAGACGACAAAAAACAACGCATTTCGGGCACAGAACAAATTACGTATCACAACAACTCGCCAGATGCTTTGGCTTACTTGTGGCTGCAGCTCGATCAAAATATGCGGCACCCAGAGTCCATGACAAACAAAATGCGCAAGTACAGCATTCAAAATCGAATGGAATTTGGAGCCTTGGAACGCATGCACCGAAATTTTGATGGCGGGTTTGATATCTTGAAAGTGCAACAGGGCAACAAAGATTTGCCACACACGATCAACAATACGATGATGCGTGTGGATTTACCCACGCCATTGGCCCCTGGCGCCAAGTTTACCTTTACTATAGAATGGGCTTATAATGTGCAAGAACGCGCGCTTTTTGGCGGTAGAAGCGGTTACGAGTATTTTCCAGCAGAAGACAATTACCTCTACACCATTGCTCAGTTTTTTCCTAGAATGGCCGTGTATGACGATATCGAAGGTTGGCAACACAAACAGTTTTTGGGCAGTGGTGAATTTGCACTGACTTTTGGAAACTACAAAGTAAACATCACTGTTCCGGAGGATCACGTGGTGAGCGCAACAGGTACACTATCCAATGCCAACCAAGTATTAACTAGCGAGCAGCGCAAACGCTATGCTGATGCCCGCAAGAGTTTTGATAAACCTGTCTTTATTATCACACCGGAAGAGGCATTAGAAGCGGAACAAAAAAAGCAGAAAGGCACCAAAACGTGGCGCTTTGAAGCCAAAAATGTTCGTGATTTTGCATTTGCTAGTAGTCGGAAATTCATTTGGGATGCCATGGCCGTGCAACAGTCGAGTGGGGTTGTGATGGCTGAATCATTATACCCAAAAGAGGGAAACCCACTATGGGAACAATATTCAACACGTGTTGTGGCACACACTTTAAAAACGTACTCCAAGTTTACCTTCGATTATCCCTATGAAAAGGCCGTAAGTGTGCACACCGATCGCATCGGTATGGAATACCCAATGATTTGTTTTAATGGCGGGCGTCCGGAGTCGGATGGTACCTACAGTGAAGCGACCAAATACGGAATGATTTCCGTTATCATTCATGAGGTTGGACACAATTACTTCCCGATGATTGTGAACAGCGACGAGCGCCAATGGACATGGATGGACGAAGGATTGACTACATTTTTACAATACTTAACCGAAAAAGAATGGGATCGTGATTATCCCGTTCGCCGTGGCCCACCCGCCAAAATTGTAGATTACATGAAAGGCGACAAAAGTAAAATGGTGCCCATCATGACGAACTCGGAAAGTGTGTTGCAGTTGGGAAACAACGCCTATGGCAAAGCGGCAACAGGATTAAATATACTCAGAGAAACTATTTTAGGCCGTGAGCTTTTTGATCACGCCTTTAAAACGTACGCCAATAGATGGATGTTCAAGCACCCCTCGCCAGCTGACTTTTTTAGAACCATGGAGGATGCCTCTGGTACGGATTTGGACTGGTTTTGGAGAGGTTGGTTCTTTACAACAGACCATGTGGACATTAGTATAGACAATGTTCGGTGGTATCAAGCTTCATCACTCAATCCACTTGAGGAAATGCCCATTAAAAAAGAAGCAGCGAAAGATCGATACATTGGAATTGCACGAGATGCTACCGCTATAGAAGAAACTGTGGTGGAAAAAGACCCAACCATGCGTGATTTTTATAACAAAAGAGATCCGTTCCAGCCTACATCTTGGGAAATGAACAGTTATTACCGCATGCTAAAAACCCTTTCTGATGCTCAGTTGGATATCTTGCACAAAGATGCACATTACTATGAAATTGACTTTAGCAATATTGGTGGGTTGGTTATGCCCTTGATCTTGGAATTTGTTTTTGAAAACGACAGCACACATGTAGAGCGCATCCCCGCAGAGATTTGGTTGAAAAATGAATCCGGTTTTACCAAAACCTTTATTTTCGATGAGCCGATTAAATCGGTGGAGCTAGACCCCTTTTTGGAATTGGCAGATATCGATCGCAGCAACAACCACTTTCCAAGACAATTGCAACAATCGCGTTTTCAGTTGTACAAGCAAAAACAACAAGAGCGCAGCAATCCCATGCGCGAATCGTTGAGACAGGATTTTTAAAAAACACAGCATGCGCGCTTGGTTCTTGTTAGTTGTAGTGTTGTTGTGTTCGTCTTTTAATGCACACGAATTTTACGTGAGTGTATTTGAGATAGAACTCCATACCTCTAAAAAAACTGTAGAACTCGGCGCCAAGTTGTTTACCGATGATTTAGAGCGTGCACTATCCGAGTTTCACGATACCCCCATTCGCATGGATACACTGTCGTTGAAACAAGGTGCTAAATGGCTGTTGCCGTATTTGCAAGAACATATCCTGATGCAGCAAGAAGCGGGTTGGGCAACGTGGCAATGGGTGGGATTTGAAAGTGACCCCGACGTAACGTATGTGTATCTTGAAGCAAAGAATAGTGTTTTCAAAAATAGCATCCCGCTTCAAATCACAGTGTTTTTTGATCAATATGCATCGCAGGTAAACATTGCGCATATAAAGCACAACGGAAAAGAAAAATCTGCCATGTTTTCTATGCGTCAACCAAAAACAGTACTCACCTTTTAAAAACGTTACAACATGGACAAATGGGAATTATTCATGCGATTAGGTTTTGACCACATCACAGATTTTGAGGGTTTTGATCACATGTTGTTTTTGCTAGCACTGTGCGCCGTGTATCAATTAGCCGATTGGCGCCGGTGGTTGTTGGCTATCACGTTTTTCACCATAGGGCATTCCCTCACGTTGTTTATCAGTGGCATGGATTATTTGACCGTAAATGCCGATTGGATTGAGTTTTTAATTCCTGTAACTATTTTTATGACAGGCGTTTCCAATCTCACAAAAATGGGCCAAAATCGCCTGTCAAAGCTACGTCCCATTCTTGCAGGCATTTTCGGGTTGATTCATGGATTTGGTTTTTCCAATTACTTTAGAATGGTAATGATAGGGGAGGACTCCGCCCTTTCAGCGATTCTATATTTTACCCTTGGCATCGAAATAGGGCAAGTATTGATAGTATTGATTATTTTGGTGCTCGCTTGGGCTCTTTTCAATGCGTTCTCCGTAAAAATGCGAGACTGGAACCTCTTTGTCACAGGCATTGTCACCGGTTTGAGTGTGGTGATGATGGTAGAAACATTTCCTGGGTTTTAGTGCGCAGGGCGCAAGCAATAAATACATTGCCTAACTTTAGTTGCTTTTAAAGATGTACCAACAAAAATGAATAGTACCCCCATGAAAACAGCTCTTCTTGTTCTCCCCCTTGTGTTTGTGAATTTACTTTTTGGGCAGGTTAAGTCGGTGGTGGTCGACAGCAGCAGCAAAGAAAAAATTCCATTTGTCAACATTTGGGTGGAAGATCAAAATAGGGGTACGTCGGCCAACCTATATGGTGAATTTGAACTTCAGATTGATACGACCTGTGTATTGGTGTTTTCAGCTATTGGTTATGAAACAATTAGGTTGAAATCTGATGCTGTGGCAGAATTTGTGGAAATGAAGCGCTACATCACAGAGCTGGACGAGGTGGTGGTGACCTCACGTGAAAAAAATATTGAAAACAGTATCGGAAAAGCGAATAAAGCGGCTATTAATCATTTTTTTGGATGTAGAAACATGCCTTGGATAATAGCGAGAATGTTTCCGTACGAATCACAACAAGACAGTACACCCTATTTAAAAGAAATACGATTAGTCACACGGAGTGAAATAAAAAATGCAAGCTTTAACATTCGATTGTATGGTATAAACGAAGCCGGAGAGCCTGAGGGGTATTTGTATCATCAAAATATAATTGCCCAGGCAAAAAAGGGAAAAAGAGTTACAACCGTTGATGTGTCACAGCTTAATATTATTTTGCCCTCCAACGATTTTTTTGTTGCTTTTGAATGGATAATTACTGATGCGAATCGTCACGAATACACGTATACCACAAATGGAGATAGAAAAAAGAGAAAAGGTTTATCCTATGAGCCAAGCATCGGTGCGGTTTCTTCCGAAACGGATTCCTACACTTGGATCTATCTACGAGGCAAGTGGCAAAAAGGGTGGGAAACTACCACCATGTTGAAAAACAGAGAGGGCAACCACAGTTTGTTGGCCATAGAACTTTTGTTGGTGAATTGATGGAATCCTAATCGAGTTGGTGATGTATAGAAAAGAAAGGATAGCGATGTAAATATGTATGGCAGTTTTGTTTTTCTTCGTTTCTCAACGTAAACGGGCACCAAAACAAACAGCAAACTAGCTCAGAATTTTAGAAAAAGCGATGATGCTATAAAAATCCCTTAAAACGCTAATGAGTAGGTAGCTGCCTTATTGATAATTTGTAAAAATTAGTACTGCAATCACTTCCCAATACAAAACTTCCCAAATATCGTCCCCAGTATGTCGCGGTCTACGTCGATGTGGCCTGTGATTTCGCCTAATGATTTGAGTGCGTCGCGGAGGTGAAAAGCGAGTAAATCGCCGGATAAGCCTTGTGTTATGCCTTCTTCTGTTGCTTGCAATGCGGCTAATGCGGCTAACAGGGCTTGCTTGTGTCTGCTGTTGCTCACAATGATGTCGGCTTGTTGCCAATGTTGTAACCCACTTCCCGCTACTAGAGCTGTTGTGAGTTCGTCTAAGCCAGTTTGCGCCAGCGCACTTATGGTCACGCGGTGTGGGCTCAACGCAGTCCAAGGTTGCCAATCAAACGCGGTGGCACGATCTATTTTATTGGCTACCAGAATGAAAGTGGTGTCTGTTGCCGCGGCCTGTAATGCCTGAAAGGTTTCTAAAATTGCAGCGTGGTTTTCAGTGTCGCTGGCGTCAAATAACAACAAAGCAATGGCGGCTTCTTTGATCTTGGCGTAGGTTTTCTGAATCCCCATATTTTCTACCACATCAGTGGTTTCGCGTATGCCTGCGGTATCAATAAAACGAAAGCGGACACCTTCCAACGTAATTTCGTCTTCAATTGCATCGCGTGTGGTTCCAGCTATATCGCTTACAAGCGCTTTGTCTTCTTGTAATAATGCATTTAGTAACGTCGATTTCCCCGCATTGGGTGGTCCCACAATGGCGACAGGTAGTCCATTTTTAATGGCGTTGCCCAACTGAAAACTAGCTGCAAGCTTTTTCACTTCTGCTGAAATGGCTTGCAATAAGTCCTGTAATTCTGTGCGATTGGCAAATTCAACATCCTCTTCGCCAAAATCCAATTCCAATTCAATCAAAGCCACAAAATTGATCAGCTTTTCGCGGAGCTCCTGCAAACGCTTGCTGAACCCGCCGCGCATTTGTTGTATCGCAACGTTGTGGGCGGCGGCACTTTCGCTGAAAATCAAATCGGCAACCGCCTCGGCCTGACTCAAGTCCATTTTGCCATTCGCAAAAGCCCGCATCGAAAATTCTCCCGGCCCCGCAAGTGTGGCCCCGTTTTGTAAAAGCAAATCAATGATGCGCTGTTGAATGTAAACCGAACCATGACAACTGATTTCGGCGGTGTCTTCACCGGTATAGGATTTTCCACCTTTAAAAATGCCCACCACCACATCATCAATCAAAGTAGTGCCATCATACAAACTGCCGTAAAGCATCGAGTAGGGGGGCACATCATCCCAAATGACCGAACGTTTTCCTTTTTTAAATACCTTGCTAAGTATGTCAAAAGTAGCTGTTCCCGACAGTCGGATAACTGCAATGGCACCCATACCGGGAGCGGTGGCGATGGCACAAATGGTGGTAGCTGTATTCATGGGGCAAAGGTAAGGGATTGGTCTATGTTTGTACCTGTTCTAACTATTTTACACCACAATAATTCCCATTTTACTTTTCTTTAGGAGGATTATTTATCAAAATAGAATAAGTGTTTATATGATATACATGTATCGCTGTTGGTTTTTTTATTCCCAAGATAGCACAATCGAGCTATTTTCTTGTTTGTTAGTTTTTTAGTTGGCTAAGCAAGCACTTAAATTTTTGTTTTGAACAAGTAAAACTTTCGTCTCCTCCGTAAAGAATGATTTCAATCAAAATCGATGCGGAGCTAACTAGCTGTGAATGCAAATTCCAAATGTTCTGGGTAGTTAGCAATTTACAGGAAGAAACTTTTCGGAGTCGACTAAAAACCAAAGTTTTGAAAAGATTACAACAACAAGCATTTTCCATGACACCAATAATTTTCGAATAACAAGCTATGCAAACTATTTTAAAAGGTGCCTTTCAAAGGTTACTTTCCGAAAAAGCGAAAGAAAAAACAGAGCATTTCATCTTGTGGATATCGTTAGTTAGTTTTGTCGTTCACATCGCAATTATTGGGTTTGTCCATCTTGATATCATTCCTATTTCCGCATCATCAAGTCTGTTAAAAAACCCCATTGCAGCTATTTACACACCGTTTTCATTTATTTTAATTTACGAAGTTTACCTGTTGGTGTATTATTTACCCAAGTCTACTTCTGTTTATGTCTCTAAGCAATATGAAATAATTACATTGATAATTTTCAGAAGACTATTCAAGGACTTGGCTGATTTAAATTTAGTGGCTGATTGGTTCCAAAACAAAAGTGATTTACAATTTACCTTTGATTTAATAACCGCCATTTTGTTGTTTTATCTCATCTATGTTTTTCATGTAAATCGCAAAAAGCTTCATCTTCCTGGTGAGATTACCAACCACAAAATTAATAAGTTAAATAAGTTCATTAACACAAAAAAAACACTAGCAACGGCGCTTATCCCACTTCTTTTCTTTCTGTCTATTCATTCTTTGTACTACTGGTCTCGGGGAGTACTCATGCCCTCCGCTTCGGATGCTCTGAGTTTTAAAAATATCAATAATGTATTCTTCGAGCAGTTTTTTACGGTTTTAATTGTCGTGGATGTGTTTTTACTGTTGTTTTCGTTATTTCACACGGATGAATTTCATCGGGTAATAAGAAATTCAGCTTTTATTATTTCCACAATTCTATTGCGCATTTCTTTTGCTGTAGAAGGGCTTATCAATAATTTGTTGATTTTGACTGCGGTTGTTTTTGGTCTCACCATCTTATTCATTCACAATAAATATGAAAAGCGATTACAAACTAATCCTGATGAAGAGATGGAAAACGAAAAGAGTGAAATGACTTGAGAAAAAACGGAGCTATAATTTGTTGCTTGTTTATTATATTGCATTAATAAACAGTATTTTGTGGTGAATATTGCTCATGCATTTAGATGTGTAAATGGCGCCATAATCACGGGAGCTTACTTTTTCATGGGGTATTAATTGACTTGCTAGATTTATCAAAAATCCCGCTGCTTTAGTGCTTGTAGAACGACTGCGGTTGTCCTATTTTTGTCACCACACAAAAGAAACCCGATATGCAAGAAGTAAAGGCTCCTTATAAACCGAAAAATAAAATTCGAATCGTTACTGCGGCGAGTTTATTCGACGGCCACGATGCGGCCATCAACATCATGCGACGCATCATACAGTCTACTGGATGTGAGGTTATTCACCTCGGTCACGACCGCAGTGTAGAAGAAGTAGTCAACTGTGCCATTCAGGAAGATGCCCAGGCTATTGCCATGACGTCGTACCAAGGTGGTCACAACGAGTATTTTAAATACATGCACGACCTGCTTAAAGAGAAAGGCGCCGGACACATTCGCATTTTTGGCGGTGGCGGTGGAACCATTCTACCGGAAGAGATAAATGAGCTTCACGAGTACGGTATTGCGCGTATTTACCACCCGGATGATGGCCGCTCTATGGGGCTGCAAGGGATGATTAATGATTTGATTGAAAAAGCAGATTTCCCCGTTGGAACGGGATTGAATGGCGAAGCGTCACACTTGTCCCCAGATAATTGGACAGGAATCGCAAAACTCATTTCAGCCGCTGAAAACTTCCCTGAAGACAGCGCACCGATACTAGCGCAAATTCACAAAAAAGCAGCTGATGCACACGCACCTGTCCTTGGAATAACAGGCACAGGAGGTGCTGGAAAATCGAGCTTAGTGGATGAATTTGTACGCCGCTTTCTCATCGATTTCCCAGAGAAGACCATCGCCATTATTTCTGTAGACCCATCCAAACGCAAAACAGGTGGCGCGTTGTTGGGCGACCGCATACGGATGAACTCCATCAACAACCCAAGAGTTTACATGCGTTCCTTGGCAACACGCCAGAGCAACTTGGCCCTTTCCAAATATGTGAGTGAAGCGGTGAGCATCACCAAAGCAGCTGGTTTTGATCTCATTGTTTTAGAAACCTCAGGGATTGGCCAGAGCGATACTGAAATCATGGACCACTCTGATGCTTCTCTGTACGTGATGACACCAGAATACGGAGCAGCCACGCAGTTGGAGAAAATTGATATGCTCGATTTTGCTGATCTTATCGCATTGAACAAATTTGACAAACGCGGCGCTCAAGATGCGTTGCGCGACGTGAAAAAGCAATACCAGCGCAACCATAATCTTTGGGATAAAAACCCCGAAGACATGCCTGTTTTCGGAACCATTGCGTCACAGTTTAACGATCCGGGAATGAATCGCTTGTACAAATCCATTATGGATGTCATTGATGAGCGCTGCAATACGCACTTCAACAGCACTTTTGCTTCAGGTGATGAGATGTCTGAAAAGATTTTTATCATTCCACCATCACGGGTGCGTTACCTTTCTGAAATTTCAGAAGCCAATCGAAATCATAAAGATTGGTTTGAAAAACAGGCGGTCATTGCTCAAAAGCTCTACAACCTGCGCGAGTCCATCAACCACCTGGCGAGCACAACTATTGAGGATAAAGATCGTCTTATTAAAAAGTTGGAAGAGGAGTATGCGCGTGTTGAACTTGACCTAGATCCGCACAACCGCGTGTTGATTGATAGCTGGCCGGAATTGGTGGCTACCTACAAAGCGCCAGAGTATATTTTTAAAGTACGCGACAAAGAAATTCGCATTCAAACCCATACCAAAAGCCTTTCACACTCAGACATTCCAAAAATATCCCTACCTCGTTACACGGCATGGGGAGATTTGCTGAAGTGGCAACTCAACGAAAATGTACCGGGTGCTTTCCCTTATACCAGTGGTATTTATCCATTTAAGCGTACAGGAGAAGATCCTACACGTATGTTTGCCGGAGAGGGCGGACCCGAACGAACCAACAAGCGTTTTCACTACCTATCGGCAGGTATGCCTGCTGCCCGCTTGTCTACAGCATTCGATTCTGTGACCCTTTACGGTCGTGATCCTGACCGTCGTCCGGATATCTACGGTAAAATTGGCAACTCGGGGGTTTCCGTTTGCTGCCTAGACGATGCCAAAAAATTGTACTCCGGTTTCAATTTGTGCGATCCTACAACATCGGTCTCTATGACCATCAACGGTCCTGCTCCTATGATTTTGGCGTTCTTTATGAATGCTGCCGTCGACCAGCAGTGTGAAATTTATATTAAGGCCAACGGTTTAGAAGCCGAGGTGGAAGCCAAAATTGCAGCGATTTACAAAGAAAAAGGCGTCGAACGTCCAAAATATCACGGTGAATTGCCAGAGGGTAACAATGGTTTGGGATTGATGCTACTAGGCGTAACGGGTGACCAAGTATTACCCGCAAACGTTTATGGTGAAATTAAGGCTAAAACACTTAGTGTCGTACGTGGTACAGTACAAGCGGATATCTTGAAAGAAGACCAAGCGCAAAACACGTGTATATTCTCAACCGAATTTGCATTGCGTTTGATGGGCGACGTACAAGAAAGCTTTATCCAAAACAAAGTCCGCAATTTTTATTCGGTTTCTATTTCAGGGTATCACATTGCAGAAGCTGGTGCCAATCCCATTACACAATTGGCCTTTACACTTGCCAACGGATTTACTTTCGTGGAGTATTACCTGAGCAGGGGCATGGATATCAATGAGTTTGGCCCTAATTTATCGTTCTTTTTCAGCAACGGCATCGATCCAGAATATGCAGTAATTGGACGGGCAGCCCGACGCATCTGGGCGAAAGCCATGAAATTGAAGTACGGCGCTAACCCAAGAGCACAAATGTTGAAATATCACATTCAAACTTCTGGGCGCTCCTTGCATGCACAAGAAATCGATTTTAATGATATCCGGACTACGCTACAAGCACTGTATGCAATCTATGACAACTGTAATTCATTGCATACCAATGCTTACGACGAAGCCATTACCACGCCCACAGAAGAGTCGGTGCGCAGAGCAGTGGCCATTCAGCTGATTATCAACAAAGAGCTAGGATTAGCAAAGAATGAAAACCCGCTTCAAGGTTCATTTATTATTGAAGACTTGACAGACCTCGTTGAGGAAGCGGTGCTTACTGAGTTTGACCGTATCACCGAGCGCGGTGGCGTTTTGGGGGCTATGGAAACCATGTATCAACGCGGTAAAATTCAAGAAGAAAGTTTGTATTACGAAACCTTAAAACACACCGGCGAGTACCCACTCATTGGGGTCAATACTTTCTTGAGCTCAAAGGGATCACCAACGGTGTTGCCCAAAGAGGTCATTCGCGCAACTACTGAGGAAAAGGAAAGTCAAATTCATACCGTAGCAACAGTACAAAGCACCCATCCTGATAAAGCAGCCGCTGCCATTAGAGAAGTTCAACGCGCTGCCATCGAAAATCGAAATATGTTTGAAGCATTGCTAGAAGCTACAAAATACTGTACGCTCGGCATGTTGACCACCGCCATGTTCGAAGTAGGGGGGCAGTACCGCCGAAATATGTAATAATGCACATAATCAATAAGAAACCACTCCATAGCGAGTGGTTTTTTTTACCCAAAGGCAAGTGTAGTCAGGCCAATCTAAGCATGGAATAATTATCCAGAAACAACAACAGCTGATTGTTAATTAAAACATTGATTTTTAGGCTGCACGAGACGCGCTTTCCGCTGCTACTCCTCGTCGAAAAAAGCGCGCTGCCGTCGGGCTTTCGGTGGCTTCTTGGGTCGCCCCCGCTAGCCCGGGCAGTGCTGCTGTTTTCTCCTGCGGGGTATCCGCTGCAATCGCTTGCAGGGCTGACTTTATTATACAAAATACACGTAAGTAAAGTACCTTAAAAAAAATAATCGTCAAAAAGGTTTGATTTTTAAATTAAAACCATAGGTTTGTCATTCACTAGACGGTGTTTTGTATTGCGAAAACCAACCTCTTCGTTCAAAATTAATTTTTAGTTTTATAAATGACGTTTATAAGATGTTTGTTTTTCTCATTTGTTATTGAAAATCAATTTGTTAATAATTTCTTGAAACCTAAAAATATCACCATGAGAAAACTCCATAAACTCCTCTTTTTACTTTCTCTACCGCTGTTGCTTGAAGTACTAGTGGCGTGTTGTAAATGTGATGTAATCGACCCAATGTCTCCTTTTTACAGCAATTGTGCTTTAACGTTGGTTAACCTCGATCACTCGGGACCGGCATTACAGGAAGCTTCATCAAGTGATATTGTAAAAACGGCTTACGGGATTCGTCTCGAGGTGGAGCGTCGGGAAAATACGTGCGAAGTTTCTCCCCAAAGTTCGTTGTTTATCGCCTCGGCAATGGCTTACACATGCCAATGTGACCCTCTTTTTCGCTTTCAGCCTATCAATTTTATTTCTGAAGTAACCATCACTACAGTCAACGATTTTGATGCCGCCTTTCCCGCTGGGGCTGATATTTCTAGCTTGTTTTCTGTGTTTAGCTCAGTGAATTATACACCAGTAAGTGACTATTTCCCTAGCCCTAACAAGTATGTCGAAAACCTGGACCAACAGTCAAGCGAAAATCGGTACGACTTACTCCTCACAACGCCTCCAACAATTGGCGAAAACCACCAGTTTACGGTGACCCTTACCCTATCAGATGGACGCATTTTATCCGAAACCACCACTCCAATCAAATTTATATGAAAAAGGCTACTCGGATTTTTTTGTTTACTGCAATGGCTGTTTGTATTTTTGGAAATAATTTACAGGCACAAGAAACAGTACCTCGCAAGCTTCTACTGTCTGTGAGAGCTGGTGTAGACCTTCCTACAACTGGCATGTTTAATGGCGAAGTCACCGATTATCTTATTGGTTTTCGCAACTCAAGTACGCTTGTTTTCCCACAGCTGACTTTTGAATATTATGTTAACAATCGTATAGGATTTGATATTGATATTCAAAATTCTTTTGGCCCTGCTGTAAGTAGCAGAAGTGTGGCTTTTAATAATGCTATTGCGGCTAGGTTTACCAACTTTGATTATTTTGTAATTCCTAGTGTAGATGCTGTTGATCAATCTTCTTTCAGAAGTACTCTAGGCGTAGTGTATCGGTGGGAATACGGTAAGTTTCTATTTTTTAATCGTGTTTTTTTTGGCGCTACCATTATCACAGTTGAAAATCTGGACGTAGTTCTAAAAGAAAAGGATACCCATATTTATTACAACCTAGATTGGAATTACGGCGAAGAAGCCCAAGTTGATTTTTTTACTGTAGGTACCAGTTTTACCGCAGCCTATCCTCTTACAAATCGGATACTAGTATCCGCTCAAATTAACTATGGCTTTTTCAACAACAATCTGGTTTTCAAAGAACAACTCACCAATTTATTTACCGAAGAAGTAGTTCAAACACGAGACATAGTGTACAACAATAGTGTACACGCTATTTCCTTCACTGCCGGTTTGACGTTTGATATTCAAAGAAAAAAATAAGGGATGCGAAATATCAAATAAGCAAATAGATTAACGGAGATTATTAACGCTAAAACTGGCTTAAAGAATATGGTATAGTTGATTTTTTCTAAAGAATTGAGCCCCCTCTGAAAAGTCCCTTTCTGCCAAACGCTGACTTGTTTGGAGATTTTTGAATAGTCACTAACAATTAGTTAGCTTCGGTCCAAAAATCCCCTCCGCGTCGATTTTATTTGAAATCATTCTTTTCGGACCAGACTCAAGAATTTATTCACATTAATAAGTTGTGTTATGGTGTCTAAAGTAATTGCTTTTTTGTTGTTTGTTTTTTGTTCAATTTCAATAGCCCAACCCGGGAGTAATGACTCTTCTTTCAATACCCTAGATGACGGTACTTTTAGAAATGTAACAGGTTTTAACAATTTGAGCTATGTTTCAATTATTCAACCTGATGAAAAAATTATTGTTGGAGGTGTTTTTTCAAGATACAATGGTGCACAACGAAATCGTATTGCTCGATTGCATCCTAATGGAGCGTTAGATATTAGTTTTAGTGTAGGGTCGGGGTTCAATGAACATGTTAGAACACTGGCACTGCAAACTGATGGAAAAGTAATTGTTGGTGGTGACTTTAGCAGATATAATGGAACAAACGTTAATGGTTTAGTGCGGTTGCAGGCAACGGGGGCACGAGATCAAACGTTTGATATTGGTGATGGAAGCAACAATAAGGTGCGAACTGTGGCCGTGCAAAATGATGGGAAAGTTCTTGTGGGTGGGGAGTTTACATCGTTTAATTCATCGATAGCCAATAGAATTGTTCGTTTGGAAAATGATGGTAGTATCGATTTAAATTTTGCCGCTGGTACAGGTTTTAATGGGCCTGTTTACGACATAAAAATTCAACAGGATGGCAAAATTTTAGTAGCTGGTGCGTTTACAAACTTTAATGGTGTAATTAGAAACAATATTATTCGACTCAACCAAAACGGGACCCTTGATAGTACGTTTAATCCAAATGCCAACTTTAATGTAAAAGTAAATTCCCTGTGCTTGCAGCCTGATGGTAAAATTATTGCAGCAGGTGATTTTACAACCTTTAATGGAGTCACCCGAAATAGAATAGCTAGGCTACAAGCCAATGGCAACCTCGATTTTACCTTTAATCCTCATTTGGGGTTCTCCGGAGAGGTTTTTTCCATTTCCCAACAATCTGATGGTAAGATTCTTGCGGGTGGTTTTTTTGCTTCGTTTAATAATTTTTCTTCGAGCATGATTGCTCGGCTGCACAACAATGGTGGTTTTGACACTACTTTTAACGCGGGCCTAGGTTTAAATAATGTTGTCTATTCAACTACCATACGAAATGATGACAAGATTTGTTTAGGCGGCAGCTTTAGTTTGTATGATGGATTTAGTAGAAATAAATTTGTGCAATTGAACGAGGACGGCACCGTTGATTTTGACTTCAATCCGCATCCAGGTGCAAATAATACAGTAAATGCTTTTCTTGTTCAACCAGATCAAAAACTGATTGTATTGGGCGATTTTACAGTGTTTAATGGCTATCCTAGAAATCACATTACGAGGTTGCATGTTGATGGTAGCCTAGACTCAAGTTTCAATCTTGGGACTGGTGCAACTGCATCAATTCGGTGTGGCGCCCTTCAACAGGATGGCAAAATATTAATTGGGGGCAATTTTACCTTTTATAGTGGTTATCGCAGTGGTAGATTAGCTAGGTTAAATACAGACGGCACGCCAGACACTACCTTTGTTGTTAGTTTTGGATTCAATTCAACTGTGATGGCGGTGGCCGTGCAGCCTGATGGGAAAATTTTGGTTGGCGGAAACTTTTCATCGTTTAATACCCAACCTGTACATCGCATTGTTCGACTAAATACTGATGGCTCTCTAGACCCCACATTTCAATTTGGACCGGCTATCAACATGTTAATTGATAATATTTTAATTCAACCAGATAATAAAATTGTAGTGGCTAGTTCTTCTTTTTCTACCTCTAGTCCCAATGGTAATCGTATACTTAGATTGGAAACAAATGGAGACCTTGACCCTAGTTTTGACATGGGTTCAGGGTTTAACAGCTCGGTGAGAGCTGTGAAACTACAAGCGGATGGAAAGTTTGTAGTGGGAGGCAACTTCACTTCATTTAATGGTTTACCCAGAAAAAGAGTGGCTCGCATTCATGCTAATGGAAGTTTAGATTCATTGTTTTTTATTGGTGCAGATATCTCAAATACAGTTTATGACCTTGAAATACAAGCTGATGGAAAAATTGTAGCTGTAGGCGCTTTTGTAGAAGTAAATAATGATACCACCAATTTTATTACACGCTTGAATCCTAATGGAACGGTAGACCCTACTTTTCAAACAGGAACGGGCTTTAACCAAAAAGTGACAACAGTGGCTATTCAACAGGATGAAAGAATACTTTGTGGGGGCTTGTTTACCTTTTTTAATGGTTTTCATCGCAATAAAGTCGCCAGGCTGTTTTCTTGCGACCACGGTATCCGAATTGACTCTGTAATAGCTTGCAAGGCATTTACTTGGGTAAATGGAGTTACTTATACGTCCAATAATACGACCGCCGTTTATACACTTCCAGGCAGTACGGCTGGCAATTGTGACAGTTTACTACAACTGCATTTAACCATTGAAAATGTTTCCGATGTAACCGTTTCTCAAATCAACAACACGATTACAGCAAACAATGCTGCTGCTACTACCTTTCAATGGTTGGATTGCAATAATAATTATGCTCCTATTCCAAATGCAACAAATCAGGTGTTTACCGCAACTCAGCTTGGTAGTTACGCTGTTGAAATTACAGAAAACAACTGTGTTGACACATCTAAATGTGTTTTGGTGAGTTTTATTAGTGCTTCTACACTACCCCAAAAGGTGGTGCTGTTTTATCCGAATCCCACAAAAGGAAAGATTTCTCTTGATTTTGGCAACTCCTACGCTACGCGCACCATTTTAGTTCGCAATTTTATTGGTCAGGAAGTACTTCGGGAGGTTTTTGGCGCGACTAGCCAAATTGAAATTTCCTTAACAAATCTGCCCAATGGGCCTTATTTAATTGAGGTTGCCGACAATAACCAGGTTTCGGTAATTAAGGTCGTCAAAAACTAACCTTTTCTTTAAGGTTTAGAAAAGAAACCAAGTGTAGATAGACCATTTCTTGGGGTATAGGATATCCTTAGTGCTGCAGAAATTACAAAATTTCAGTGAAAGTTTGTGCTAAATTCCTTTGGCTCTAGTGAGAAAAAGGCATTGTAACTAACCTATGAGGCTTTTTTTAAACTTCAGATTTTTATGGATATACTTTCGACAAAGTTGCATATCTTAGCACTTTTAATTTTGATTGACAACATGGAAAGTATTGCGATAGGGTCAGTTTCCCTTCTTTTCCTATTCATTATTGGAGGTATTTGGTTTCTGCCTTTTATTATCATCCTATTTTCTGATCGTACCTCTGGGCGTGAAAAGCTTGCATGGATTCTAGCGGTAATCTTTATTTCGTGGTTTGCTTGGATTTTTTATTTGTTGTTAGCACCTTTGAGGAGTAGGGAGTGATAACTGTTTCGTGCATCTTTTTATGTAGTTACGTAAAATTGATGTGTTTCCAACTTAAATGCTGTCTTTTTAGTCTTTTCCAAATAAGGTGATTTCACATAAAGCCAATGCGGTGGTGAATTTTTGGAAATAACTAACTGATTTTTAGTGAGTAGTATTAAAGTCTCCCAACAAGGTAACGTTCGGAATATCGGGTCTCTCTTTGAATTGATATAGGTCTTTTTGTAGATGTATTGCTATTCACGACTTTGGTAGAGGTGCTTTTTAGTTTTCGGTAAAAAATTATATGTAAAGTCAATGTAGTGTAGTTTGAACGTTCAGAAGTAGAAGTGTAACTTTGCGTTAAAATTAGTTATAAATACAAGTATATTAGTGTGCTAACCTCCAAAGAAATAAAAAGTATTATCGCAAGTGGTGAGGGCTACAATGCCGAATTCAAAGTCCGTGTGCCTAGCAAACTGCGAGAATTGTCTGAGGAGATTTGTGCATTTGCTAATGCAGCTGGTGGCGTGCTTATTTTAGGTGTGCGTGATGATAACCAAATTGTTGGCGTTGAATTAGACAATCGCAACATATCTGCTATTCAAAATGCTCTTAACGAAATCAATCCGCCTGTATTTGCAGATGTATACAAGGTCGAAGCGGATGAAAAAAACCTATGGATTATTGAGGTAAACTCGGGCGAACAAAAGCCTTACGTGCTTTCTGGGGCTATTTTTGTTAGGCAAGGTGCTAACTCGCAAAAATTAACTTCAGTTGAGCAGATGCGGTACTTTTTTCAGCAGGCAGAACGGATTTACTTTGATGAAGCGCCTTGCGTGGCATTTGAGGTGGAAAAGGACATTGAATTGGATTGGTTTGAGGAATTTAGAGTGGAAGCTAATTTAACTAAAGCTGTCACACAAAACCAAATTATTCAAAACTTACGGCTGCTAACGGTTAATCGATTTATGAAAAATGGTGGGGTGCTATTTTTTGGCAAGCATCCTGAAACCTTTTTTGATACGGCTTTGATTCGTTGTGTGGCTTTTGAGGGGATTACAAAAACTCAAATTTTTGACGATAAAGTTTTTACTGGGCCTTTGGTGAAACAGTACGAACAAGCCATGCAATGGCTAAAAGGTAAGCTTAATGTCCGTTATGAGATAGAAGGTGGTGGTCCTCGCAAAGAACATTGGGAAATTCCTGAAACTGCTTTTCGTGAGGCAATTGTAAATGCATTGGCTCACCGCGATTACTATGATAAGGGCGCCAAGATAACTATTGAACTCTTTGATGACCGCGTGGAAATAAGTAATCCGGGGGGCTTAACAAGCGCTATCAAACCAGAAGAGTTTGGCAAAAGAAGCCATAGTCGAAATCCTTTAATTTTTGGATTATTTGCCCGTATTCGTTTGGTGGAGCAAATTGGCTCTGGCATCGGTAGAATCCAAAGTGCTATGATAAGGGCTAGGCTTCCTATGCCTGAATTTAAAACGCAAGGGCTTTTTACAGTGATTTTTCAACGTTTGAATAGTCT
>JAIULY010000020.1 GCA_022565875.1 Schleiferiaceae bacterium
AAGGTTTCTGTTGTTGTGGTTCCGTAAATGAGTGCGGCTTCTTTTGTGCGCAATTGCAGCAGTTCTTGCACCGCGCTTAACAACAGTGCTTCATTTTCAGTATGGCCATCAAAGCGCATCCAACGTCGGTTGTCGGGGTCATTGGCGCCCGGCTCACCGTATTCGTCGCCGTAATAAATGGTTGGCACACCAGGCACCGCTACATTAAAAGCGTGTAACAACAACAATTGTTGGTACGGCGTGGAAGCCTTTGGCGCGAGAATATCGCGAGTCCAACCGGCCAATTTAGCATCTTCATCAAAACGCACATCACCAGCTGCCAAGGAGATAAACCTCGGACGATCGTGATTTCCAGTGATATTACCCATCAAGTGATGCTGCCCGTATTGCTGTAAGCTTGCTGATAATGTTTCGTGTAGCCGTTCAAAGGTGGCGTTGGCAACACCAAAAGTCGCTACGGCGGCATCGTACAAATTGAAATCGAATTGCGCGTCCAACATGCCCGAGGAAACGTACGAACCAATCAACTCTGGCGAACCATAGGTTTCCCCAATTTGATAGAGTCGCGGGTTTTCAGCTCCGCTTCTCAAGGCACGTGCTTTTTGTGTTAAGGTGCGCCAAAACTTTTCGTCGATGTGCTTGGTGGCGTCGTGGCGAAAGCCGTCAAAATCGTATTCAGATATCCAAACCAATGCAGAATCGGTCATGACGTCCACTATTTCTTGTCGTCGCAAATCAAGAGTGGGCATAAACGTATCAAACCATGTTGTCAATCTGTGGTCATCCCAACGCTCAGTGTTCAAGGTACCATCTGGTAAATACAATTCCGTTGCCCATTCTGGGTACGATTGATAAACGGGGTGTTCTTCGTGCACGTGGTTGGCCACATAATCAAGGATCACATTGAGCCCATTGCGATGCGCATTCCCCAAGAATGTATGCAGCTCATCCGGTGTTGCAAACCTCGGGTCGGGCTTGATATTGCTAATCGGCCAGTAGCCGTGATACCCGGTAAACTTTGTAGTTACGCCGCCTTTGTCCCAATACCCATACGCGCCATAGGGGTTCTGTGTTATCGGCGACAGCCAAATCGCATTGACACCGAGGTCTTGAAAGAAATTATCTTCCATTACCTGACGCATCCCTGCAATGTCGCCGCCGTAGTAGTCTACGCGCGGATCTACTTCCCCCGATTGGATCTGCCAATCGTTTTCCTCACTGCCATTGGCAAACCGGTCTATCATAACACTGTAGAGCACCGCCGCTTCCCAATCGCTGCGATTCAATTGGTTGACATCCGTAAGTACCTTGCCAAAATGCAAGGGCACCCGAACTTCAAGTGCAGCGGCCTCCTCATTAAAGGTAAACAACCGCAAAAAACTACGTGGCACTTGTTGTGCCTCTTTTGGAATAACAATGCGAATACGCTTATCGTCTCGCGTGACATGATTGGACAACAAACGGTTGTTCCAAATCGCCCAAAATTGCTGCTTTTCGGGAAGTGCTGCTACATCAACATGGTTTTCGGCGTGTGCAACCGTTTGAATGGGTTGTGGAAGATGCTTTGGCCCCGGTATGGACAACACAGAATTGAACCCGCCTGATCCATTGCTCACCTTTTCGCGTTGCATAGGGTCCAATTGTTCCTGCCCATCAACAGCTAGTAGGTACTCGTGTTTCCCCGGGTTTACATACACCGTGGCCGTCCAAAAGCCATCCTTTAGCCGCATGGGCGTTGCCTCGCGATTCCAAGCGTTGAAGGCGCCAAAAACACTGACTTTCTTCCCGTTCAGTTTGCTTTCTGGAATGCGAAAATTATGTGGTTGTTTTTCACTTCGCTTGACAACAATGGAAAAAACCTCGTCATCACAATACACACTAGCCAAAGCTAAGGGAGCTGAAAGGGAACCTGTTAAAGTAACAAAATGCGCTGTATCATGTTCCATTTCGCTCAGACCATCGGGCCATTCTACCTGTGAAATGCAGGGGTCTCCTGTTTCGTAATCGCTACTGTAAAATTGTGTTTGCTCCGGCTGTAATTGTACCGGTGTGGCAATGGGCACCAATTGCGCATTGAGCCCATATGCCATTAATACACTTAACACCAAAAAGAAAAAGCGGTACTTAAACGTGGTTGACTTCATCCTGTTAAACAGTTAAGGGTTTTCCATTTACAAAGCACGTGATTTTTTCTGAAGTAAGGTTTTCCACGGCAACGGCATCAGCGGAAAGCGAAACCAGCAATAAAGCCTTTCGCCAACGCACTTGAAACTTTAAGGCGCTCCACTGCTTTGGCAGCATCGGGTTGAAGTGCAACTGATTGTTTATGATACGCATACCTCCAAAGCCTTGCACCACACTCATCCACGTGCCGGCCATACTAGTGATGTGCAAACCTTCTGCAACTTCTTTGTTGTAATCGTCCAAATCGAGGCGAGACGTGCGAAGGTAAAGCTCATACGCCTTTTCAATTTTTCCCAAACGCGCTGCCAAGACCACGTGCACACAAGGCGAAAGCGAAGATTCGTGAACCGTGCGTGGCTCGTAGTAATTGAAGTTCCGCTCGATTTCATCTAGCGTAAAGTCATCTTCAAAGAAGAAAAACCCTTGCAATACGTCAGCTTGTTTGATAAACACCGAGCGCAAGATCCGATCCCAAGACCAGTGCTGATTGATAGGGCGTTCGTTCAGCGGCAAATCGCTAGCCAATTGCTGAGGCTTATCTAAAAAGCCCTCTTGTTGCAACACAATCCCGAGATCTTCGGCTATAGGGTAGTATATGTTTTCCACAATAGCTGCCCAATGATCTAATTCTTTTGCCGCATCAAATTGCAGGGTTGTCAAAAGTGCTGATGTTTTGTTGGCGTCTATACGTTGGGCTGTGGCAATGCTTTCTCGGGTAAAGCGCAAGGTCCACGCAGCGATGTAATTGGTGTACCAATTGTTGTTGACGTTGTTTTCGTATTCATTAGGGCCTGTTACCCCCAGCATCACCCATTTTTGTTTTGCTTCCGACCAATTGACGCGTTGCGCCCAAAATCTTGAAATTCCGATTAACACATCCAACCCACCTTCCAGCAAATACGCTTCGTCCTCGGTGTGTCGGATATAATTATAAATGGCATAGGCAATGGCGCCATTTCGGTGAATTTCTTCAAAAGTAATTTCCCATTCGTTGTGGCACTCCTCGCCGTTCATGGTCACCATTGGGTACAAAGCGGCACCATTAGAAAACCCGAGTTTTTCGGCATTTTCAATGGCCTTTGGCAAGTGTTTGTATCGGTATTGCAATAGGTTACGCGCCACTCGTGGTGCTTCGGTGGCTAGGTAAAAGGGCAAGCAATATGCCTCAGTATCCCAATACGTTGACCCCCCGTATTTTTCACCCGTAAACCCTTTCGGCCCGATATTGAGACGTTCGTCTTCGCCGGTGTAGGTTTGGTGGAGTTGAAAAATATTAAATCGAATACCTTGCTGTGCCGCTGCATCACCTTCAATTTCAATATCACTGTGTTTCCACTTTTCTGCCCAAGCTGCCACATGTGCTGCCCTTAGACTTTCGAAACCGGCATCCGCCGCCATTGCCACGCGGTCTTGTGCCAACTGCATAAGTGCTGCTTTGGGGTGATTCATGGAGCTCAGTACTGCACAGTGTTTGTGAAGGGTGTATGTTTTTCCTTGTTCCAATGGGAACGCATAGACATTGCCAGCGCCCATTTTATCAATAGTACCTTCGGCATGCGTTTCAAAATCAAATCCGTTGCAAAGCCACAAATTGCGCATAGCTACCGCAACGTGAAAATCCGTTTTCTTGGTTGCAGCGGCAACTACTCCCGAGTGCTCCCCCACCATGGCGCCCAGCGGCACCCAAAACGTTTCGCCATAGTTGCTATCGCGATTCTGAACGTCAAAATCGAGATAGGAAGTAATTTTGATACCGCCAGAAAAATTGATTGGTTTGATGGCATAAGAAATAGCGCCAAGATCTGGCTCTGCCAAATTACAAAAGCGTTCGGCTACAAGCTCCACTTCCTTTTTGCCATCGCTGAGTTGAACGATGCATTGGCGCTGCAACAAGCCGCGCTTCATATCAAGGGTTCGGGAAAAAGAGAGGACTTTGTGTTTTGCTAAGTCTAGTTCCTCGCCGTCAATAACGACACGTAAGCCAATCCAGTTGCAGGAATTCAAGACTTTTGCAAAGTATTCGGGATAGCCATTTTTCCACCACCCCACACGAGTTTTGTCGGGGTAATACACGCCGGCAACATAAGAGCCTTGTAAAGAAGGGCCGGAATAGGACTCTTCAAAATTTGCGCGCTGACCCATTTGGCCATTGCCGATACTAAAGATACTCTCAGATTTTTCGTGATTTTCGGGGTCAAATGTATTCTCCCGTATATGCCAAGGGGCCACTTCTAAATAATTTTGAAACATTTTTTCAGTTTTTTACAATGCTACACCTGCAGAAAGTTCCGCTTATTTTGTTGTTTTTGCGTCTATTTTGGTGCGCTTATAAGGCTTACGATTTTACTAGGGTAATAATAGCTTCGGGTGTAATTTGGTGTAACCCCTTCACGGTAATGATGGTATTGGATAGTTGATCTGCATTGCCAATTCCCACACAAGGCATGCCCGCATTTTGGGCCGCTTCCATACCGCTTACGGCATCCTCGAAAACAACACAAGCAGTTGGAGCCACTTCCAACAACTCAGCACCTTTGAGGTACACTTCAGGGTTAGGCTTCGAGGCACTGACCACATTGCCATCCACAACCGCTTCAAACCAATGCCGAAGGCCTGTCTTTTCCAAAATAACCGGAGCATTTCGAGAGGCGCTTCCCAAGGCGATTTTCAAACCTAGCGCTTTGGTTTTTTCTAGAAAAGCAAGTGCTCCCGGCAGGATTTCATCAGGATTCATATCAGCGATAAAGGTTTGGTACCACGCATTCTTCTGATGCATCCAATGATTTTTTTCTTCTTGAGAAAGTGTTTTTCCTCCCCATCCCAAAATAATTTCGAGTGATTGGACTCTTCCCACGCCTTTGAGTTGTTCGTTTTGCTCGTGGGTAAAATCAAAGCCCAGTGCATTGGCCATTTTGCGCCAAGCTAGAAAATGATATTTCGCGGTATCGACCAGCACACCGTCTAAGTCAAAGAGAAAAGCAGCAACTTTCATGGGCGTTTCTTTAGAGCGGCTTCCTTGCGGATTTGTCCCAAAATAAGGAGCTCCGCGCTGGCGGCGTTGTTGGCCAAAGGTACATTTTTACGCATGCAGCAATCCATTAAGTCTTGTATGTCTTCGTGATAAGTCACTTTTAGATCAGGGTCTACAAAGAACAACACCATATCCACCTCACCGTTTTCTATCCTTTCAATTATTTCGCGGTAGCCTCCAGACCGCCCTTCGGCAAGGTGTTTTACGGGGACTTTAAACTGTGCTGCTTTAATAAAATCCGCAGAACGGCCCGTTGCAACAAGCGTTCTACCAAATAACCAATCTTCGCGCTCTTTGATAAAACTGGCCAGCGTTGGCTTCATTCTATCGTGAGCAAGGATCACAATATTTTTCATGTAAATCTACAGTCCTATTTTTTTTAAATGCTTTTGCTTTTTACCTCGTCGAGCACTTTTAGGTGTTCGATATGATAATTGACCAATGCTTGCGCCGGTTTGGCAATAACACGGCCAAAGAGGAGCGATTTTTCAGCCAAAACCTCTTTTAAAATATCTTGGAAATGGAAGGCCACACTGCCAATGAAATTGATTTTAACGTTTCTCTCCACAGCTTCTTTGAAGCAACAAATATGAATATCCGTAAAGTGCTCGAAGCCTTCTTTCACCATTTTTCTAAAGTAGGGATGGCTGGCGTGTTTACCTACAAATCTAGAGAAACTAGCCAGGTATACGTTGGCATGCGGCCTGTTGTACACGCTTGTAATAATATCGTCTTTCTCGATTTGATACGTTTCCACAAAATCTTCGTGAAGTTCTGTGGGTAATTTTTTGTAGAGGAATGCTGCGAGCAATCTTTTTCCGAGGTAGCTAGCCGACCCTTCATCGCCAAGCACGTAGGCTAGTGCTGGTACTTCTTCAGAAACGATTTCGCCATCAAAAAAGCAGCTGTTACTTCCTGTTCCCAAAATACAGACTACTTCCGGCTCATTGTCGTAAGCAGCATAGGCCGCGGCATTCAAATCGTGGTCTACTGATACAACAGCCTTTGAAAAGAACCGCGACAAACCTTTTCTAATGGTCGCTTTTAGTGCATCCGTTGAGCAACCTGCGCCATAAAAAAACACTTTCGTGATGAGTTGTTGCCATTCAACGGCCACATCGTTTTTTTGCATCTCATCGTTCACAAATGCAGAGGAGTGAAAATACGGGTTAAAACCCATAGTAGTGAATGCATCAACTTCCTCCCCGGTGTGGTTGTCAATAACAATCCAATCACATTTTGTTGAGCCACTTTCACCGATTATTATCATAGTGCCGAAAAATCATTATTTGAAAAAAGGCCACAATAGCGAACCATTGCAGCCTTTTCGAAAAGAGTTAAACTAACTTGCCAACTTTTACAATCATGTCGGCCATGCGAGCAGAGTAGCCGGCTTCGTTGTCATACCAACCCATGATTTTCACCATGTTGCCCATGGCAGAGGTGAGGTCAGAATCAAAGATACAAGAATACTTGCTGCCGATGATGTCTACAGAAACAATAGGTTCATCGGTATATTCTAAAATGCCTTTCAATTCATTTTCAGAGGCAGCTTTTAATGCCGCGTTGATTTCTTCGGCTGTCACGTCGCGCTTTAGTTTAAGGGTAACGTCCGTTGCAGATCCGGTGATGGTAGGAACGCGCAATGCATAGCCATCTAGTTTGCCTTTCAATTCTGGCAACACCAATCCCACTGCTTTAGCAGCGCCTGTGGTGGTTGGGATAATAGACTGGGCAGCGGCTCTTGCTCTGCGCAAATCTTTGTGCGGAGCGTCTTGGATATTTTGGTCAGAGGTGTAGGCGTGAATGGTGGTCATAAAGCCACTTTCGATGCCAAACTTCTCATTGATTACCTTGACCATTGGTGCCAAGCAATTGGTTGTGCAAGATGCATTGCTGATAATGGTATCCGCAGCGGTAATTTTATCATCGTTTACACCGAGAACAAATGTTGGCACGTCACCACCTTGAGCTGGAGCAGATAAAACCACTTTCTTAGCTCCTGCTGTGATGTGCTTTGCCATTCCCGTTTTGTCGCGGAAAACGCCTGTACACTCTAATACTACGTCTACGCCAAGCGTTCCCCATGGCAATGCCTCCGGGTCGCGTTGTGCATATACCGGAATCGTAACGCCATTGACAACAATGGCACTATCGGTAAAGTCCACCGTTCCATCAAATTTGCCATGAGCCGAATCGTATTTCAGTAAGTGCGCAAGCGTTTTTGTGTCTGTCAAATCATTAATACCTACTACAGCAACTTCTGCATTGGTAATGAGGTTGCGGAAAGATAAGCGGCCAATGCGGCCGAATCCGTTGATTGCTACTTTAATTGTTTTCATAAGAAATTAAATTGATAAAATTTTTGAGATTCGCATTAATTCATGGTTGATGGGAGCGCTGTTTTGAATCGCTTGTCCGAGAAAGGTGTGCACGGTTTTGTTTTCCACCACACCGACCATGATATCGGTTTTGCCGTTGAGCAGCGCTTCTACGGCTTCCACGCCGAGTTTACTGGCCAGCACACGGTCGTAGCACGAAGGCTTACCTCCGCGTTGTAAGTGTCCTAAAATGGTGACCTTAATATCCATTTCTGGGAATTTTTGACGCACTTGAGCGGCTATTTCATATGGAGTACCCAATTTGTTCCCCTCCGAAACAATGACGATGTTACTCGTTTTTTTATTGATATTAGCCCTTTCTATGCTGTTGCTCAATTCGTCAAAAGTAGCGTTTTCTTCCGGAAGTATCACACCCATAGCACCTGTAGCAACTGCCGTACGCAACGCGATAAACCCTGAATCACGTCCCATTACCTCTACGAAGAACAAACGGTTGTGGGAACTTGCCGTATCGCGCAGGTTGTCCACACAATCGACAACCGTATTCGTGGCCGTATCGTACCCCAACGTAAAATCGGTACCAAATAAATCGTTATCAATGGTTCCCGGCAACCCTACACAAGGAATTCCAAATTCTTTATAAAAGGTGGTCAATCCCGTAAAACTGCCATTCCCGCCAATGCAGACCAGCGCATCTACTTCGGCGTTTTTCAAATTTTCGTAGGCCTTGGCCCTGCCTTCTTTGGTGTGAAAATCCATGCAGCGTGCACTTTTCAAAATGGTGCCGCCTCGTGCCAAAATATTCCTTACTGATTTAGAATCTAACGGAACAATATCGTTGTCGATGAGTCCTTGAAATCCGTGGCGAATGCCAACCACCTCGCGTTCATAAAAAGCTGCTGTGCGAACAACCGCACGTATTGCGGCATTCATACCCGGGGCATCACCGCCTGATGTAAAGACTCCAATTTTTTTTATCACTCTTTTATTTTTCAGGTTCAATAATTTTTTCAAGCCAAGTGAGGTTTTGCACTCATTTTTAGCCAAAATGTGAGCTTAGAATTACTTTAATAGGCCTTTTTGCTTTCACGAAACAAACTTAGTGTATTTTATACACTTTTTCCATTGTCGGAACAAAAAATTGATATACTTTTAATTTTTGAAACAAAAAGGCCCCCGACTTCAATGGACGTTTATCAGAAAAATATAGACCTTGTGTCTACCAAACCCCACTCAGTTAATCCAAATCTGTCAGTAGATTGCGTGGTTTTTGGCTTCGATAATGAGAATCTTAACGTATTATTAATACAACAGAAAAAAATTGGCGACATTCCCCAGCAAATCGCCTTACCGGGTGATTTGGTACTAGAGGATGAAAGTTTAGACGCCGCTGCCGAGCGTGTTTTATTTGAGTTAACCGGCCTTAAGGGAATTTTCCTGAAACAATTCTACACCTTTGGCGATCCCAATCGCGTAAAAAACATCAAAGATTTAGCGTGGCTGCAATCCTACAGAAAGCAACCACAGGCTCGGGTTGTCACCGTGGGCTATTTTGCTTTGGTAAAAATGGACGACTTTCAGCCAGAAGCGAGTTCTTTTGCCGAAACTGTTTTTTGGCAAGAGGTACAAAAAGTACCCCAATCCCTAGCCTTTGATCACAATGAAATTATCACAACTGCACTAGAAAGCCTACGACAAGATTTTGAAGCACAGCGCATAGGATTTGAGTTGCTGCCAGAAAAATTCACGCTCAACCAAATTCAAGTGTTGTACGAAGCCATTCTCGACAAAAAATTGGACAAGCGCAACTTCCGTAAAAAGATTCTCAAAGAAAACCTTTTGCAACCGACCAATGAAAAGCAGAAAAATGTACTGCACAAGCCCGCCATGTTGTACGAATTTAATCCCGCTTAAGGCATGAAACAAAGCTACTTCATACTCTTGACCCTCTTTTTAAGTGCATCAGCCGTCTTTTCTCAAGTAGTAACGGTTACTCCGGCTTTTCCAACAGAAAACGATAGTGTTGTTATCGTGTTTGATGCCTCCCAGGGCAATGGCGAATTATTAGGCGCCACCGACGTTTGGGCCCATACAGGTGTTATCACCAATCAGAGCACCTCGTCTACCGCTTGGCGTCATGTGCAAGGCAACTGGGGCACAGCAGACAACCGCGTTAAAATGACAGCCTTAGGGAACAACCTCCATCAAATCAGCTTTGATATTCGTCCCTTTTACAATGTCCCTACTGCCGAAACCGTGCAGCGTTTGGCCTTTGTGTTTCGCAACCAAGATGGCTCCTTGGTGGGTAGGGCTTCAGACGGTAGCGATATTTTTATTGACCTCTTTCAGGGGGGATTTGTTACGCGTTTTGCCATTCCAGAAAGCAACAACCTCATTCTAAATGCGACAGACACCTTAATAATACGAGGTGAAACATCGCAAAATGCCACCATTGAGCTTTTTGTTGATGGCGTTTTGGCCAGTTCTGTTTCCAATAGCACGGTGTTAGATTTTGATTTGCCCGTGAGTACGTATGGCATCGGCAACAAATTGGTAACCCTCAAAGGCACCTCTGGGTCCGATGAAGCGTGGGATACCCTTCGGTATTTGGCAAGGCAACAAACACCCATTGCCGCAATTCCAACAGGGCGCGAGGAAGGGGTGCACATTATCGACGAACAAACGGTATATTTTCAATTGCGCGCTCCTGGTAAAGCCTACAGCTACCTCATTGGCGACTTCAACAATTGGCAATTTGATGCCAACTTTGAAATGAACCTCAGCCCTGATAGCGTATTTTTTTGGTTTGAATTAACAGGCCTAACGCCCGCACAAGAATACCGCTATCAATACTACGTAGACAAGGAAGGTATACGCATTGCGGATCCTTATGCCGAGAAGATATTAGACCCTTGGAATGACCCCTTTATTCCATCGGCCTCCTACCCCAACCTACTGCCCTACCCTACAGGAAAAACCAATTTTCCCGTAGGCGTCATCAACACACAACCGGTGGATTACCAATGGGATGAGAGTTATGCATATCACCGTCCGCACAAAGACAATCTCGTTGTTTACGAGCTTTTAATTCGCGACTTTGACGACCGAAGAACCTATAAAAGCGTTATTGACCGGTTGCCCTACTTGGATTCATTGGGGGTAAATGCCATAGAATTATTGCCTGTAATGGAGTTTGAAGGCAATGAAAGTTGGGGCTACAACCCTATGTTTTTCATGGCTCCCGACAAATACTACGGCACCAAGAACGACCTAAAAATGCTTATTGACAGTTGCCACCGCAGAGGTATGGCCGTAATTATGGACATTGCCATGAATCATGCCTTTGGGCAATCGCCCATGGTGCGGTTGTACTTTGACCCCAGTGCGGGTGATTTTGGGCAACCCACCCCTGAAAGTCCTTGGTTCAATCCCGTACCCAAGCACGATTTCAATGTCGGTTTTGATTTTAATCATGAATCAGCAGCCACACAACACTTCACCAAACGCGTCTTTAGACATTGGGTGGAGGAGTACAAAATAGACGGCTACCGTTTTGACTTATCTAAAGGGTTTACTCAAAACAACACCCTTGGCAACATTGCTGCTTGGAACGCCTTTGACCAAAGCCGTGTAGACCTCTGGGAAATGTATGGCAATGACTTATGGGCTATTGATACCGGTTTGTATTTGATATTGGAGCACTTTGCCGACAACCCCGAAGAAACGGTACTCTCCGATATGGGTTTTATGCTTTGGGGAGACAATAGTCATCAGTATAGCGAAGCTGTAATGGGCTATCCATCCAATTTATATGGGGCCACGCACCTGAGTCGAGGTTGGGACGACATGAACCTGAAGGCATATATGGAAAGCCATGATGAGCAGCGCATGCAGTACAAGAATCTAGAATTTGGCCGCGTAACCTCCGCCTACTCTGCCAGAGAGCCCGAGGTGGGTTTGGCGCGCATTGAGGCCGCTGCACAAATGTTGCTTGCTATTCCAGGGCCCAAAATGCTGTGGCAGTTTGGCGAAGTAGGCTACGATTACCCCATCAATTATTGTCCGGATGGAACAATCAACGAAGGATGCAGAACGGCAAACAAGCCCATACGTTGGGACTACATGGAGGAGGCCCCACGGATAAAATTGTTTCAGGCATTTGCGCGCATGATAAAATTGCACACCCGCCACGAAATTTTCCGCAGCACCACCTACGAAACCAATGCGCATCCCTTTGTAAAGCGACTGACCATAACTGGCCAAGACAATGAAAGCTATTTGATAGCATTGGCCAATTTCAATTTCATAGCAGAGAGCATTGTGCCAAACTGGCCTGAAACCGGCTGGTGGTATGAATACCACTCTGGAGACAGCATAGAGGTGACGAGCACCACACAGCCAGTGTTGTTAGAGCGCAGCGCGTACAAGCTGTACACCAATTTCAAAATAGACATAGAACCCGAGGTAATAGCACCCGGTGACACCACACCGCCCCGAGAACCCGAGGACTTGACGCGTGTATTCCCCAATCCCTTTACAGATGCTGTGACCTTTGAATTGGGAACAAAAGGAACCGACCAAGCCTTCATCCGCATATATAGTTTAAGCGGCCAAGTTTTGTGGTCTCAGGTAATCAACAGCCTCCAAAATGAAATACGGGTGATTCATTGGGATGGCACAACCACAGGAGGTTCGCCCCTAGCGCCGGGAATGTATTTTTATGAAATACAGCGAAGAAACGAAACCGTGACAGGAAAAATAATTAAAACAACACCATAGTTCAATTCACCACCGCCGTTGCAGCGTTACTCTGTAAAAGCACTCTGCAACGGCATTTTTTTTAAATTAAAATTACGTTTATGAAAAATGTCTATTCCAGATGGTTATTCTGGTTGCTGGCTGTGCTGTGCTCGAGCACGCTTGACGCGCAAAACGTTTCCGGTTTTGTGTATGATGAAAACAAAGAGCCACTTCCGGGAGTAGCCGTGAAAATTTTAGGAACAGGAATTGGGACTACGACCGATTTTGACGGGAAGTTTATCTTACAGAACTTACCCGGGGAGGTTGTCAACATTCAGTTTTCCTTTATTGGTTATTCTCGTGTTGTAAAAAATGTGCAACTCAAACCCAATGAAACGGTTCAACTAGTCGTGGATATGCAGCCTGATGTGAGCGAGCTCGATGAGGTTGTGATTGTCGGTTACGGTGTTCAGCGTCGGCGAGAAGTTACAGGCTCCATTGTGAGTTTAAGTACCAAAGACATCACCGACATGCCAACGCCAAGCTTTGAGAGCGCCATTCAAGGTAAGGCTGCGGGTGTGCAAGTTACTACCGGAAGCGGACTAGCAGGTTCGGGGTCCGTTGTTCGCATCCGCGGTATTGCGTCAGTATCCGCCGGTGGCGACCCGCTTTATGTGGTAGACGGTATTCCCATCACGCAAGATTACTTTTTAAATGGCAACCGAGGTGGGATGAACAACAACCCATTAGCGACCATCAACCCTAACGATATCGAAAGCATTGAAATCTTGAAAGATGCGAGTGCTACAGGTATTTACGGGTCTCGTGGAGCGAATGGGGTGATTCTCATTACCACCAAGCGCGGCAAAACCAAAGGCACGCAATACAACTTTGAAAGTCGATTGGGTGTTTCAGGCCCAACGGCCCGACCCAATATGTTGAACTCGCAGGAATATTTACAACTATTTCGTGAGGCTTGGATCAACGACGGCAATGTTGGCGTTCCGCAATTGCCCGGCGGCATTAGTTGGGAAGACGCCCAAAACATCAATACAGATTGGACTGACCTGGTGATTGGCCCCGGAATAAAGCAGAAATACGATTTCTCGGTAACAAAGGGAGCCGACAAGTACAACCTGTTTTTGTCAGGTTCTTGGCAGGACGATGAGAGTTACCTCATCGGCAACAGTTACCAACGCTTGAGCGGCCGTGCCAACTTTGACTACCGCGTCAATAAAAAATTGACCATCAACTCTTCACTAAACGTCAGCCGTGGGCAAAACAATCGCGTAGATGCAGCATGGTCCGGTGGCCTTGGAGCAGCTATGTCAACCGCTTTACCAATATATCCCGTGCGTTGGGACCGCGACAACATCGACGACCAAGGCAATGTTATCAATCAAAGAGGCGATTACTTTTTGGGTGCCGGCATCAACAACAACCCCGTTGCACAGCGCGACTTGAAGACTTGGAGAGCCTTAGAAAACCGCACCATTGCAGGAGTTGGTTTCACTTACAAAGCCACTGACAATTTCATCATTCGCGGAAATGCTTCCTACGACTACATGGATTTCAAAGACGATATCTACGAAGCACCCGGCTATGATCCCAATTTCAACTTTGGCCGTGCCTTTAGGTATCCGTTTTACTCCAACAACTTCAATTCCAACTTAACAGCTACGTACTTCTACAATCCAACAGAAGACCACAGCTTTACTTTTTTGGTAGGAAGTGAGATTCAAAAATCCATTACCAACCGCTATGATGCCTTTGTAATTGACACCGCAATAGCGCCTCTATTTGAAAATAGCGAGCAACAAGTGACCAACAATCCCGTGTTTACCACCAATGAATGGGCCTTTGCCTCTGCTTTTGCGCGGGTAAATTATGCTTACAAGGGCAAGTATTTGGCAGAAGCAAACTTCCGTACCGATGGCTCTTCGCGTTTTGGTAGCAACAACCGCTTTGGCTTTTTCCCTTCGGCATCAGCAGGATGGATAATTTCAGATGAGGAATGGCTGAAAGACAACCGCACGTTGTCCTTCTTGAAAATCAAAACCAGTTATGGTATCAATGGCAATGCAAACATTCCGGATTACCAGCGTTGGGGCACCTTCAGTCGTCGAGGCAATGGCTACAACGGTCAAGAATTTATATTCCCAACCCGATTGGAAAACCCTGACTTGCGATGGGAAACCGTTCGAACGGTGGACTTGAGTTTGGAGTTTGGATTGTTCAAAGATCGGATTACGGGTGAAATCGCCTTTTATGACAAACTCGCCAATGATGTGTTGCTCGATGTATTGGTGCAGCAATCGACAGGTTTTGATAGGTATTGGGACAATGTCGGCACCATTTTAAATCGCGGTGTGGAGTTTTCATTGCGCAGTAGAAATATTGTGGGTGACAAGTTTCAATGGACCACCGAGTTTAATATTGCGCGCAACCACAACGAGATTGTAGATATCGGCCCCTACACCGAGGATGCGGTTTCTGGCGGAACCAATGACACTCGCGTGGTGGTGGGTTCTCCTGTGGGCACCAACTTTTTGGTCCGTTTTGCAGGAGTTGATGCTGAGACAGGACGCCCCATTTATTTGGATTTGAACGGCAATCCGACTTTTGAGTGGGATCCAGCGAACCGCGTGCCTGTAGGTAGTGTTTTGCCCGATGCAGTAGGAGGTATTACCAATTCATTCCGTTATAAAAATATCGACATGAGCTTTATGGTAGTGTTTTTCATCGGTGCAGATATTTATGATTCATCTTCTAAGCGGCAAATGGGTAGCTTTGACAGTGAGGGTTGGAACCACAGAACCGACCACTTTGACCGTTGGAGACAACCGGGCGATGTAGCTACGTTTCCTCGCTTGACAACCAATCCTGCGATGCACGGCTCCGGAACACCTTGGATCAACACCGACCTTTGGTTGCACGACGGCAGCTATGCGCGTCTGCGCAACGTGACCATTGGCTACACCATTCCCAACAACAAACTGGAGAAGTACAAGATCAAAGACCTTCGCGTGTATGCCAATGCCATCAATTTGTTGACATTCACACGCTTTCCCGGTCTAGACCCAGAAATTGCACGCGACTTTGAAAATGCCACAGACCGCAACATGAGTCCGAATATTACTTTCCTGACGCCACCGCAAGAGCGCATGTACAACGTGGGTGTATCACTAAACTTTTAATCCGAAATTCTCATGAAACGATATAAATTATTTTTTGCAGTTGCAGCCATCGGATGGCTGAGTGCCTGTGATTTTTTGGAGTTAGAACCACAAAGTGAAGGTGAACTATTAGCTCGCGATGCGTTGAACACTCCTGATGATCTGCAAAAATTGCTCATCAGTGTGTATGATGTACAAGCCAACTTTTTGGGCGGCCAATACCAGAATCTGACCGAACTTTTGGCAGATAACGTGGCTGCTCCAGTAAATAATGCAGATTACTTGGAAGTCTACGGCCGCAGCACCAATTTCTTTAACGGCACGGTGGGCGGAGTCTATCGCGATGCGTATATCACAATTTACCGCGCCAATGTATTGATAGAGAGCGTAGATTTGATAAGCGAATTAACGGAAGACAACAAGAACCGAATTGTTGCTGAAGCTCGCTTTTTGCGTGGCACGAATCATTGGTTTGCCACAAGACTGTGGGCGCACCCTTATGGTTACACGCCCAACAACGATCACCTAGGCATTGCCATTCGTACAGAAGCCAGTCAAACACCAGTGGCAAGAAGCACTGTGGCAGAAGCGTATGATGTGGTTATTGAGGACTTGGAATTTGCCATGGAAAACCTTCCCGACATCAACAGTATATACGCCACCAAAACAGCTGCAAAAGCCATGTTGGCCAAGGTGTATTTCGAGATGCGCGACTATGAAAAAGCGGCACAGCTCGCGGGAGAGGTTATTCAATCAGGGAATTACGCTTTGGACAACCTCAATCGCTTTGAGGGCGGCGGTAGCACCGAGGCCATTTTCACATTAGTCAGTACGCCCCCAAACGACGAGCGCGCACAAGGCTTTTTGGGCAATTACCGCTCCGATGTGAATCCCAATCCAACGTTAAAGTCAACTTTGGAACTCTTTACATTAGCCCGTCAAGACACGTCAGATTTGCGGGGCAAAGAGTGGTTCCGGGTGTTGAATCCCGGCGAGAGCAACGAGGCCTATGGTGTAGCAAAGTTTGATTTCAATTTCATGAACGTTCCCGTGGTACACCTTTCCGATTTAATGCTGTTATGGGCAGAATCAAAAGCGCGTTTGGCGCGAGATTTACCCGATGCATTGGATCTGCTGAATGAAGTCCGTCAGCGCGCAGGTGTAACCCCGTTGTCCATATCTGGGCAAATTGCTATTTTAGACGCGGTTCAAAAAGAGCGTCGTTTAGAATTGGCATTCGAGGGCGACCGACTGTTCCAATTGAAGCGTCAGGCCTTAGAAGGTGAAATAAGCACCATTCGCAATGCGCCATGGGATTGCAACGGTATGTTGTTGCAGTTTCCGGTATCCGAGCAAACAGGCGGTGGTTTTCAGATGAATCCACAGGGCGGCTGTAATTAAAAAACAAAAAAGCGCGCAGCTAGCAGGCATGTAACCTGCGTGCTTTTCAAAAACAATAAATGAGATGAAAACAATTATCAAATCAAGCTTATTCGCACTTCTGATTGCGTTTAGCGTTGTGTCTTGCAAGCCCGAAATCAAAGAAATCGGGGAGTTTCATGAAATCATAGATGGTTTTCCTGGTACTTGGAGAATGGGGCAAGTTACCCTTACCGATTTGCTTCTTCCTGTGCCAGAAACTCAAGATGCATCTGCACTTTTTCAAAAGTCTTCCACCTCGTGGATCCTACAATTTGAGGAAGACGGCACTTACAGCGTAACAGAGAAAGGTCCTGGTCCGGATTTTTTTGGCACCTCAGGGACTTGGGCCTTAAGTCCTCGAGAGGACTTCCCCACGCACTTGGTGTTAGACGACGGCAGTGGCAACAGCACTACCTTTCGGTTGGGCAATATGCCACGTGCTATAGATAACTCATTGCAGTTGCGGTACACCCGCAATAGCTGTGGACAGGATTACATTCGTTACAATTTCACCTTCAACAGACAATAAATGATACGCAATATGAAAAAGATATTAGTCACGCTATTGGCGGCATTGTTTGTCCATGTGTCAATGGCACAAGTAGTAACAACTGATCCAGAAGAAATAGACCCAACAGCTTCAGTAAAAATCATTGTCAATCTCAATGCAATGGATGGAAGTATTGAGCACGTTCAAAACTTACAAAGCGATGCTGCTGCGGGATTGGATATTTACTTTTGGACATGGCTACCCAAAGAGCACGGGCCAAGCCATCCACTGGTAAACGGTACCGGTGGTGCGCCGTGGAAGAATTCCAATGACTTGCTGCGCATGACACTCGAGTCGCCTGGGGTATATTCATTTACTATGGTGCCTGTGGATTTTTACGAGGTAGACCCAGCAGATGTTTACGAGCGCGACATCCACTTTTTGGTAAAGCCAAAAGACGGAGGAGGTTTTGGCGATCCTGACAGAAAAAGTGACGACCTCAAGGTAGAGGTTTCACCACCTGTAACTCAAAGAAAACCTGTTTTTGGTTTTCCCACATTTGTTCAACAGGATGATATTTTTATCATTACTTATGACAATAAGCGCGAGGAGATTGTGGGCATGCAAAATGCTAATGCCGGCGATGTGTATTTGTTTTCCACGGCAACGTTGGCCGATAGCTCACAAGTAACAGTAACCAACTACTTTGCCGTAGGCAGCAATCCAGACTTAGAAATGGATTATCTTGGGAATGGTCTTTTCCAAAAGATAGTTGTGCCTTTTGAGTTTTTCGGTTTAACCCCAGGGCAACAAATTTCGAGCATGCGGTTTATTCCACTTTTAAAAGACGTTTCCGCCAGAGCGGCCGAAGAGTTGACACAAGTAGTCGATTGTCCATAACGGAATACTGCCAACCCTATTCAAAAGCCCTCGAGAAATTTGGGGGCTTTTTTTTATTAGAACAAAATGGAACCCTTCGAGCGACGGGGTCGCACCATTCTATTCGCCGTTTACCGAGAACGTCATAAAAAAAGTAGTGCCTTGGTCAACCGTGCTATCGACACTAATGGTGCCCCCCATGGCTTCCATTTGCGCCTTTACGAGAAATAGCCCCACACCTCTAGCTTCGGGGTTGCCATGGAAGGTTTTGTACAACCCAAAAAGCTTCTCCTTGTAGCGTGGTACATCGATTCCAATACCATTGTCCGCTATGGCCAACGTCACGGTGCTTTCAACGGGATTGCTAGCGCAGGTGATGTTTATTGTTGCGCTGCGTTCTCTACTGCGATATCGGATGGCATTGCTCAACACATTCAGCAAAACGCTATCTAAATAGGCGGGTATAACTTCTACCTCTAGAGACTCATCCACTTCTAGAGAAACGGCCACTGGGGCTTCTCTAAGGTCGTTTTGTAGAATATCCAATGTGTTTACTATGGCTAATCGAAGTTTTTTGGCTGTTTTTTGCTTATTCAAATCCCCCTGAACAGTGAGTACTTCGTTTAGATTTTGCAAGGTTTCCTCAAGTCGATCCGCTGTGGTTTTTAATAATGGCAACAAGGCTAGCTGCTCTTTTTCTGACGTGTTCTTGCGTGCGGCTAATTGCAACAACCCGCTTAAGTTGGAGGAATGCGAACGAATGTTATGCGAAACAATGTAAGCAAAACTTCTGAGCCTTTCGTTTTGTTTTTCAGTTATGTTAAGCAGTTTTTCAGCTCTTTCTAGGTTGTGTAATTGTTCGGTTACATCTACCCCCACAGCGAATATTTCCACAACTTTATTGAAGTGGTTGGGAATACCACGCAATTCCCATTTTACTCCTTTCAACAACGTTACGTCATTTTCTACTCTTGTAATCAATACTTTAGGTTTTTTAGGTGTCGCAACACAAAAAGCTAGTGCTTCTTCAACCGCATCTTGATTACTGGCTTTTAAAACTTGGACAAACGGCTCTTTTAGACAATCCGATTCATTGTTCATTTCATTAACAAAGAATGGGTTGGCATAGGTGATACTGCCCAAGCTATCAAGTTTAACGAAATAGACACTTTGGTTATTGATTACGGTTTCATATTGAAGCGCTAGTTTTTTCGCTGCTCTCTCCGATTGAATCAATGCCGTTTCAGCATTTTTATTGGCGGTGATATCCTTTGAGGTTCCAAAGACATGCACCACCGTTCCCGATGCATTTCTCTCGGTGACGAAATCCGTTTGATGCCAACACAATGTATCAGAAGCTTTTTGAATGCGATAGTTTAGCGTAGAGAAACTGCTTTCTGTGCTTGTAATAAGATGCAACAACGCATCCTTAACCTTAAATTGGTCGGGAGGGTAAATCAGGTCAAAAAAAGGTGTGTTTAAAATGCTACTCGGCGATTTTTCAAAAAGTTTGGAAAAAGCGGGCGATAAATACGTGATTTTCCCTAATGGATTCAACTTAAAAATTAAATCTCGGCTGTTTTCCACAAGTAAGCGAAACTCTTTTTCACTCTGTTCTAATTTTTTATTGGCATTATCAATGGCAATTTCATTGATTTTACGTTGCGAAATGTCACGCATTACAATTAATTCTCCTTCTTCTATCCCTTTGTTGACAATAGTGTTTTGCTTCAATCGAAACCAGCGCCCTTTTATAAATAGCTCCTGACTGTCTTTGTTGAGATAAGCGTTGCTATCTGCTGCTTTCAAACCCTCAGTAGAAAAGAGCTTCACCAAGTCACTGCCTGAAAAATCCATTTCTTTAAGCAACTCGGTGGCCGAACGATTTTTGTGTAACACTTCACCCATTTTACCAAAAACAAAAACAGCATCCGTAAGGGTTTCAAAAAGCATTTCAAATGCTATTGGTTGCTTTTTTAAAAATTCCAACTTATCAATACTGTAAAATAAGATAGCGCCACAAATCACAAAGGAGATCGGCACGGGATCTACATACAGGGGAAAAACATCACTCAGTGCCAGCAAAAACCCTAAAATACTGATACCAAAACCCAAAGAAATGGACAATACTTGGTTTTTAAAATGCTCGGGGACGGTCATGTGTAGCACAACAAGCTGATAAACACTTGCCAGAACAAAAAGGAGGGCGTACGCATTGTGCACGTAAAACAACACCCCGTTGTCATACACCAGATATTCAGAACCATCTGGATGACTTACCAAACTGTAGTTGGTGTAAAAAAGTTGCAACTGATTTTCCCAAAACACAAGCACCAAAAGCACTACTGGGAAGATGAAGATATACCAAGGTGGGAAAAATCGATTTTGCTGCTTTGACGCATAACTTCTTGTGAACCACCAGAATTGTGGGGCAATAAACAAGGCTCCAGAATATTGTAGCAAAAGGAACATCTGTTTCTGCTCCCGTTCAAAAACAACTAACTCTAACCCGTAAAAGAAACTGTACAAAAACGCAAAGAGCATTACCCCCACAAAACTTTTTGACGCATTGTGCCTCCTGTTGTTTAGTCCTCCGATTATAAAACCGATACACAACAAACTGCCAATAAAAACAAGCGTGGCGAAGAGAAGTTGTGAAGGGACATTCATAAGTCGAGCAGGGTATTAGGGCTTTGTAAATGCGTAGCGTTGTTCTATGTAAGCCAACAGGTGTTGAAAGTGGCGCGTCAGCATCGGGAGCAATTCTGAAGCATATTTTTCTGTTCCAAAATGCTTCTCTAGTTCTTCTAAGATTTCCGAAAGTCTCAAGAAATTGACATTACTGGCTATTCCTTTCATTTTATGAATAACCCTCGAAACCTTATTGGGATTATCAGCAACGTTTGACATCACAAGCTCCCGATGATACTTTGTCAACTCGTCCATAGCCAAGCGCAACATGTCGTGGAGCAATTCTTTGTCTCCCGAGAGGTTTTCCAACAATACAGTTTCATCGTACGCAATTACCTCGTCTTCCCCTTCTGTGGCGAGGTATTGTTGTAATGCTGCAATCAGCAGGGGTTTATCAATAGGCTTGGTCAAAAAGTGATTCATTCCTGCTTGCAAACACCGCTCGCGTTCTCCTTTGATGGCGCCTGCTGTAAGGGCAATGATAGGTATTTGATCTTGTCCGCGTTCTTTTTCTATTTTTCGGATGGTCTCGGTGGCCTCATAACCGTCCAGCTCGGGCATCTGTACATCCATTAAAATCAAATCAATAGAGTGGTTTTCGAAGGCATCAACAGCCGCTTGCCCATTGTCGACATCAATGACTTTGACGTTGGGGAAGTGATTTTTCATGAACGTTTTAATCAGCAGCATATTCAACGATACGTCCTCTGCAATTAAAATAGTTGCCACTAATCCGCTGCTATCTGTTTGTTGACGTTGGGCGATACGGTCAGTCACCTGACTGCCATCGGCACGCAAGGAGTTTAACGCCGAAAACAACTCTGAAATTTTGGCGGGCTTTACTAGTTTTTTATTGATTTTCAATCGCGTAATCTGCTCGTTCAAACTACCATCATCCGCAGAACTGTACAAAATGAACCCGGGTCGGTTTCCAGGCGTTAGCACACTGTATAGTTTTTGAACTTCTTCAATTGTTGTAATTCCGTCCATGTACGGCATATGGTGATCTACAATGAGGCCGTCAAAATTAAAGTCTTTTTTGAGAATGCTCATCGCATTGATGCCGTTAGGAGCCTCGAGGGATTCAATGCCCCAAAAGCGCAGCATTTCGCGCAGTATCGTACGATTGTTTTCGTTATCGTCTATGATCAACACCCTTTTGATGTTGGCGATAGAGGTGCTTGGCGCTGTTACTACATTTTTCAAATACGTTGCAGGCACTTGAAACCAAAAAGTACTTCCTGCTCCCATTTTCGAAACTAACTGAATGGTGCTGTCCATTTTTTGTGCTAGCATTTCAGAAATGACCAACCCCAAACCGGTTCCGCCAAATTTGCGCGTGGTGGAGGTGTCTGCTTGAGAAAACGACTTGAACAACTTCGTTTGCTGCTCTTCACTTATCCCAATTCCTGTATCGCGAACAGCAAACGTAAACCAACCCATTTTTGAGTTTTCGGGGTCTTGTTCGAAATTTACGCGCAATTCTACTTCTCCAACTGCCGTGAACTTCACTGCATTACTCAGTAAATTCACAATAATTTGTTTCAGGCGAATCGGATCTACTAGTACAAACTGCGGCATGTCCAATTGAATATTCAGCAAAAACTCAATATTCTTTTTGGCGGTATTGTATTTCACAATATCCGCAGTTTGCTCTATCAACTCCAATAAATCAGTTTCTGTAATATCGAGTTCTAGCTTACCCGCTTCAATCTTAGAAAAATCTAGGATGTCGTTTATGATACCCAAAAGAGAATGTGCCGATGAATTGGCACTTTGTACGTATTCCATTTGCTCGTCGCCTAATTCTGTATTGATGAGCAAATCTGTAAAGCCTATTACCCCGTTTAGCGGCGTTCGAATCTCATGGCTCATATTGGCCAAAAATTCTGACTTTGATTGATTGGCCAACTCGGCTTCTTCTTTTGCTTGAATGAGTTCGCGGTGCAGCCTTTCACGCTTACTGATGTTCACCAACATTTGCGCAAATAACTCCAACAGTTGGATTTCAGGCTCGCTGTAAACATGGTGCTTGTTAACAGAGTCAAACCCAACAAATCCAATACACGCACCATCGTCGAGCATGGGGAGGGTAATCATACTTTTAATCTCTTGCGGCGTAAGTATTTGCGACAGCACACTCTCTGGATCTAAAGCCGCTACATCAGGAATATACAAGGGTTTGCCGGCTTTGTGGGCATCCGTCCAATCGGGTAACTGATTGGTGTCAATGTTTTGCAAAAACTCCAACTGCGGTTCAATACCTGGTCCACACCATTCATACGTGTTGGAGGTGGTGTTGTTGACAAAATCATAATCAAAAATATATACCCGGTCGGACTCTACAAATTTACCCAAATCACCTAGGGCCTTTTCTATAGTTGCCGCAATAGTTTCAATGGGTGTATTGATAAAATTAGTTGTAATTTGCACCATGATCTGTTGGAGTGCCGTTTGGGCTTCTAAGTCCTTGTTTTTCTCCACAAGACTCTCCGTAAGTATTTTGCGTTCATTTATGTCTTGGATAATTCCAAAAACCCTTCTACAAACCCCATCCTTAACGTCTGTTTTCCCCACTACACGCACCCACTTCTCTTTATTTATTGAGGTTTCAATAAGAAACTCTTCATCGAAACCGTTGCCCGTTTCCTTAGCCCGTTTAATTAAATCTGTTGCTCTATTGCGATGCTCGCCAACCTTGAAAAGCCCATAACCGGTCTCCAAATCAGGGACAAAGCTATTCGCTACTTCATGAATCTCTTTGGTAATAGCCGTCCATCTACTAACTCCTTTTTCCAAGTCAACCTCCCAACCACCGATGCGAGCCAGCTTGTTGGTTTGCTCCAATAGTGTTTTGGTTTGCGTCAACGCAAACTCGTTGTGCTTTCTGTCTGTAATATCCGAAACAGATCCTGCCACACGTATCACATCCCCATTTGCGTTTACAACGCCTTTCCCGCGGACCAACATCCAACGATAGCCGTCAATGGCATGTTTTACGCGTAGTTCTTGATAAAACTGTTTGTCAGCATCTTTAAAAATTGCGGCAAATCCTTTCTCGTGCTGTTTGAGATCTGAGGGGTGAATCAATTTTTTTACCCTTTCGACGTCAACAGCCTCTGCTTTGTCCGACAACCCCAACAATTCCGTCATACGTCTGGAGAAAAACAGCTCATTTGTGGCTACTTGCCAATCCCAAATGCCGTCGTTACTGCCCTCAACAGCCGCTTCAAATTGCTCTTTAATTTTGTTGAGCTCTTCGTCTTTTTCTACACGGTCGGTTACATCCTCTGTAATACAAACCAATCCCCAAATAGCATTGTGCTCATTTTTCAAGGGTATTTTGTTGACAATCAAAACGCGTTGCCCATAGGTTGCCTGTGTGTGTACTTCGTAACCCAATATAGGCGCTCCCGTTTGCAACACTTGTATATCCTCCTCTTGCGAAGCTTTAGCTATCGCCTCCGGATATATATCGGCATCGGTGCATTGGATGTGTTTTGTAAATCCTTGTTTTTCGAGATAGTCCACTTCAGGCTGATTGCAGTAGATGCGCTGTAAATCCTTGTCTTTCACCACTACCATCATGGGAATAAAGTCCAAAACAGTTTTTAATAGCGTGGTGTCTTTCTCGGATTGTTCTTGTAGGGAGACCAAGGGCGAAATATCAAAAAAGGCAAAAAACAAGCGATGCGATTCTCCAGCTGTTGGTGCAATGCGAAGTGGCGTAACGGCAAAACTCTTTTCGCCGTCCTTGAGGTGGGCTCGCACAACCCGTTTCGTTGGTGTTGTTTCTAACGCATCAGAAAAGAATGGCTGATCGTTTTTGGAGAAAACAGCAATAAAATCCTCAAAAGCAATCGTGTCATCGAGTGCTAAATTCTCCCGCAGCTTTTCGTTGATCCAAAAACTGGACTTTTCTCCAGATGACATATATAAAATGCCACTTATAGACTCTTTTTGAATAAAGTCTAAAATACTTTCCGAGTGTTGCAACTGATGAAAAAAGTCATCTTTTAAAGCTGTGTCAAATCGCATAATGCTTTTGATAATTGGTTTTCCCTTCAAGCCTCAAAAATAGTGTTTTCATTTTGCTGGCAACTACGATTCGTCAACAATTTTTAAATCCTGTTGCGTAAGATTACTTTGACGCTTTCAAAAACGTTAAAAAACGTTAAAAAAAAGAGCACGACTAAAAACATTTTTCTTTAGGTTTGCCCCTATAAAAATTTAAAACGGGAACTTCAAAAATTTTTAAGACTGTTTTTTATTGCTTAAATCTTTATCTCCCTCCTATATTTGAAACACTTGAGTTATGCTAAAACATTTATCCCTAGCGATTTTTATTCTAATTGGTTGGGCAAAACAGCCCTTTGCACAAACACATTTTGACCATTACAAACCGATGGTTTCTATAGGCGAAATCCCCACTGACTTCCAATCTTTTTATGCGGAGAAGACCAAATCTGCGCTGGATGAATTGGCGGGAAAACGCGGGAAAGACCGCCGACTAGAGAAAACCTTCCACTACGAAAATCAATATTTCATGGAACGAACGCTTAACAGTGGTAATGTGCTGTTTGGTGATGACGTAACGCGATATGTACAAAAGGTATTGGATAAGGTGTTGGCAATGTACGGCGAAACCAATAAAGACATTCGTGTGTACAGTGTCAGAAGCCCTGTTTTTAATGCGGCAGCCACCCACGACGGGGTGCTGTTTGTGAATTTGGGCCTGATGGCTCAAATAGAAAATGAAGCACAACTCGCCTTTATTTTAGCACACGAAATCATTCACAGTGAAGAGAATCACGCTATTGATGGTTACAAAGAAAAATCACGCATCCGCAATGAAAACATCCTTCGCTCCAACAACGATGAAAAATTAGTAGCGCTGAGTACGTATAGCAAAAATCTCGAGTTTGAGGCAGATGTTGAGGCATTCAAGCGTTTTTTTAGCAAAAGTGGCTACGACTACCGCGAAGTACTTCGTGTGATGGATGTCATGCTTTATAGCTATTTGCCTTTCGATGAAGTTCCATTTCCCAATGACTTCTTCAATAGTGGTTCTTTTGTTTTGGAACCCGCACTGCTGCCCTCCACAGTGAATCCCATTACGGCCATTGAAGATTTTAACGACAGCTTAACGACACACCCCAATTTGCGAGAGCGGAAAAAAGCATTGGAAAAAGAGTTTGAAAATCTGAATGAGGCCCCTACCAATAAGTTGTTTCTTGTAGATGAACCCGGATTCTTCCACGCACAAACCATGGCGCGTTTTGAGTTGTGTCGGATTTACCTCAGCAGAAGACGGTACGCTGACGCCATTTACAACGCTTTTATTTTGATGCAAGACTACCCCAACAACGAATACCTTCGGCAGATTATTGGGTCTGCGTTGTCCTCCATGGCTGTTTACAAAAATTTGGATTACGATAAGTTTTTGGAAGACTTCACAACTGTTGAAGGCAACAAGATGACGATTTCTTCATTGTTAAAAATGATTGAGCCCTCGGATATGAACCGCTTGGCAGTGCGGTACAACTACGAATTGCATCGCGACTTTCCAAATAACGAAGAAGCCAAGGCCTTATTTGAGCATGCACTAAACGAAATGATTCTTTTTCAAGAACCTGCAAACGATTATTTTTTACGTGAGTTATTTGTTTTAGAAGAACAGGAAGAAGAAGAACAGGAGGAAGAAGAGGAAGAAGTTGTGTCTAGACGGGGGCGCAGCAGAAAAGTGACGGCATTAAAAAAACAATCTGAAATGAAGCAAGATTTAGAGCGGTATTCCTTTGCCGATCTATTTGTCAATGACCCTGCTTTTACCACAGCTTTTGACGCGGCTCTTCAAAGCTTTGAAGATGCAAAAGATCAAAAAGATTATGTTTCGCTTAAAGACCAACGCGAAAAGATGAAAAAAGCATCGACCAAAGGTTCCAAAAAGAAAAATATGCAGGAACTGGAAGCCAAGCGACGCGAAAAAAATCCTCCTGTGGAAAAGGTGGTTGTGGTAAATCCCATTGCTATCGCTGATGCCGCAAAACCCTACCCATCACAAACAGGGCGAATCTATTTCATGAATCATCAAAACACGGGAAAGCAGCAGATTATATTCAGAGATGTTCTTGAAAAAGCCTTACAAGAAAGTGGGTTGGACTATGAAATGTTAGATATAAAGCGCGCCGAATCAGTGGATGACTTTAATGCCTATGTAACCATACAGGCATGGCTCAATGAGTTTTGGTTACACCCTTTAGAGGAAAATCGCGTTTCGGAAATGGCCAACATCAAAGGCTTTATTGAAACTTATGGCACGCCTTACGTATTGCTAGTGGCGCAAGAGGTCACTGATATTTCTTCTTTTGGATTTACCAATATGATTTATAAGTGGCCGAGTGTTTTTGGTTTCGTCTTTCCTGTAATGTTGCCTTTTACAGCCAATGCGTTGCTCACTACCACAGAAGTAACGAACCACCTTGTGCTTGTTAATATCGAAACAGGAAGCGTCAGAACCGTTCGGAAAGACGTAGGGTTCCCCTCCCGTAAAATTTCACGAGCCAACATCATTCACGGGCATCTCTACGACATAAAAAACGCCAAATAACAATCAATAACTATGTTCACTTTTTTCAATAAATTTTTCGGCACATTCTGTTTGGCGATAGTAATAACAATAAGCGCAACAGCTCAAAACCCCAATAGTACAACGGTAGCGACAACCGCCCCAGGGTATTTTGGCCGAACTCAGGTAATCTCTTATGAGTCCGGGGTTTTTACCAATTATTTTCTCGGGATAGGGATAGGGCTAATGCAGTCGGTTTCTTACGAAAAGGTTGTTTCCCGAAGGACTTCGTTTGGCGCAAAGCTATTTGTAACGAACAACTATCCAGCGCGTTTGGATCTTGCTTTTGCCCTTGAAGGCAACGAACTGCATGAGGCAAGTATTCAACAGCAAATTGATAATGGAACCATTCCACAAACCAACGGGAATACAACCTACAACGTGTTTATGGATGATGTGCGCACGAGAGGTTTTGGCCTTTCTACTTACGCGCGATGGTATAGCACCAAGAGCTTTGCTCCTGAAGGATGGTTTTTTGATTTGCACTTAGGACTCATACACACCACAACCAATGGACTCTATGCAGAATTTACACGTCCGGAACTAAAAATACCTATCGACTTAGAGAGTCAATCGCGGACTGTGGCAATTGTTGGCCCTGGCTTTGGTTATTCAAAAGGGATCTCTAA
>JAIULY010000021.1 GCA_022565875.1 Schleiferiaceae bacterium
TCGATGCGGGTAATGCCAAAGGCGGGTGCAGCGTGGCGCGATCGAGAAACATTGCCTTGGTCGTCTTCCTCTATGCCACGTTGATAATTGAACTTGGAAGTGATGGTAATGCCATTGGGCAAGAAGATAGCAATGCCCAAATTAAAACCGTAAACGGTACCATAGGCCGCATTCTGTATCGCGTTTACTTGACTCATTTCGCCGTTAAAGATGATGCTGTCTTGTCCGTTTACCTGAAAAGGGCGACGCACCATAGCGTTATCTAAGTAGGTGTAAAAACCAGAGGCGTCAACTTTTAGGTGTTTGCCAAAAGCTTTGGAAACGTTAACGTCTGCATTGTAAGCATACTCAGCAGCGAGGTTGGTGTTGGGGACAACGACTTGGTTGGCGACAAAGTCGAAAATCTTACCCATGTCATCTACATTGGGTGCGCGGAAACCTGTGCTCAAATTTCCGGTAATCCGCCAAGAGTTGCTCGGGCGGTATACGATGCCAATGCTTCCTGTGGTGGCGCTGTTTTGTGTCCTAGAGTTGGTAAAGTCAAAGTCGTAAAACGCTAGGTGACGCGTAAAATCTGAGTTGACATCAAACCCGTTGAAACGCAATCCAGCTTGTCCGTTTAGTTTTTTGGAAAATTGATGCAGGTAGTTGACGTAAACGGCGTAACTCTGCCATTGTGACTTGGGGTAGCGATCGGGAACGGCTACAGGGTCGTTGGTTCTAATGTCAACCGCAGTACCTTTTGATTGTACATCATTAAAAATATATTCTACTCCGTAAAGTAAACGGTGGTTGCCTAGTCGTTTTTCAAAATCACTATTCACCGAGTACGCCATTACTTCCTCGAGCTGTGTGCGCAACCGGAAACGATTGCCACCTGAGAAATTCCGATCTATTCGGCTTTCCTCAAAATATTGTTGCGCCAAGCGCAGCGTTAGATTGTCAAACAATAATGTCTTTTCGCTATAAGTGGTTTTCAAGTAATTCATCATCCAGATTTGTGGGCCATAATTCCAAACAGCAGAGCGGGGTAGGCCATCACGCGTTTCAATGAGGCGGTCATACCTTGAATATTCGGATGTCTCTGAGTAGTGAAATGCGTATTCAAAATCCCATTTTGAGTTGGGTCGGAAGCGCACTTTCTGCATGAGGTTCATTTGACTGTAGCCGGTAGGATCTTGAACATGGGGGTCAGGGTTGTCCACAATGCGGTCTACACTATCTATTCGAACCACAGTAAACGGACGCAGGTACTCGTCAGGCCCTCCACGACGCCCCATTCTCAAGTTGCCAAATTTTGAGTGTGTAATGCTGGTAACAGTAGCCCATTTTTTGCTGCCCAAAGACACATTGAAATGGTTGGTGATTTCGTTGTTGGCCGATGAATACCGACTAGCTGAACCGCCCTTTACTTGTATAGAGTCTTCAAAAGATAGTTGAGGGCTTAGGGTTTGAAAACTCATGACACCACCGATAGCATCACTTCCGTAAATAATGGACCCTGGCCCGAAAAGCACTTCGGTGGTTTCGATAGCAAAAGGATCGAGCGAAATGACGTTTTGTAAATTACCTGATCTAAAGATTGCAGTGTTCATACGGACCCCGTCGATAGAATACAGCAGCCGATTGGTTGAAAATCCACGGATCATGGGGCTGCCCCCACCTTGTTGACTTTTTTGAATGAACACTTCGCCCGACTGGCCGAGTAAATCAGCTGCCGTTTGTGGGTTGAATAAGGCCACATCCTCACGAGAAAGACTTGTGATTTTGGTGGGTACTTCTAACGTGTTTTGGCGCCATCTCGTCGCAGAAACAACAATCTCACGGTCAAAAAGTGTCGGCTTTGGGGTTAGTAAAACTTTGAAAAGAAGAGTTTTTAGCTCGCCAAAAGAGTGCGTTTCCTGATGGTAGCCATTGGCTTTGATGACAATTTGTTGCGCATCTTTAAACGCACTGATATCCGCTTGGCCTTTGGTATTCGTAAGTGCAATGGCTCTTGGGTTTTGGCTAGTAATGGTAACCATGTCTACCGCCTGACCTGTATGCGCGTCTAGCACCGTTATGGTTTGTGATTGCACAAACAGGGCAAATCCCAACATCGAGGATAGAAGAAAAAGTATGCGATTCACACTCAGTTTTTTCAGCCGACCATAGTCGGGGGTTTATGTTTTGTTTAAAAAAGAATGCCCAATGGTGGGGGAAATCTTCAAAAATAAATATCCATCCCTAAATTTTCAGGGATGGATATTTAAAAAGAGTTAAGCAAAAACCGTACCTTACATTGAGGCAAAAGCAGGAGAAATAATTTATTTGAGCGCCGGCACTATTGATTGTCCTCTATCTGCGCGATTAAGTCTTGTAAGTGCTTGATGTGTTTGCCGAAAGCCCATTGATTGGCCCATTTGGCGGCAAAATAAGAGAGCGGTGTCAATACAGCAACAGCAATGGCAAGCGCCCATTGAACGTAGGTGTGGCTCATAAACTCCGTAACAGAAATATCAGCCGCGCTGATTCCCCCGAAAAGAAAACCAGCCGTGACACTTATTGGATAAATGAAAATAGCTGCTTTAGAACTGAAGTCCAACCAGCGATCAAATTGGGCTAAAACACTTTTTAATTCTGAGAGAATAGAGCTGTCTGCGGCAATTTCAGCTTTTATCTTTTTGCCAAATCGCTGTGTGGCAATGGTAACCCACAGCATAAAACCCACAACAATTAACAAAGCACCGCGTATGAGCCAATCTTCAATGAAAAACAGCAGACTCAAATAAAGTGCAGTTACAAGGTACGATAGGAGTAGGCTAATTTTGAGGTGCTTCATCAGTACAACCAACGGATGCTTGCTGTCCCTTGCCTTTAATTGGGAAATGTCCACTTCTTTTGATTGCGGGGTATCTCCCGCCAAGCTGTTATTCCAAAGTTCTCGTAATTCCATATTCCTATCCTCCCTGAATTATTTTGGTCAATTTTTCTTTGATGCGATGCAATCTTACGTTGGCATTATTAGCCGTGATTCCTACGAAATCCGCAATTTCTAGATTGGAAAAACCATCGAGGTGCATTACAATCATTGTTCTTTCAATTTCAGCCAACTGTTTTATTGCTAGATATAAAACGGTTTGCTTGTCTTTTTTGTCGGCATTGTTTTCATCGGCCTCTTCCATCCGCGATGTATCAAACGAGACCTTGGTCATGCGTTTGCTTTTGCGCAAAGCGGCCAACACAGTGTGTAGGCAAACTTTGTACAGCCAAGTACTAAACAGTGAGTCACCCCGAAAGCGGTCTTTGGCTTTCCAAGCTTGAAGTAACACCTCTTGGTACATGTCTTCCTTTTCATCTGCATCATCTACGTAAAGATTGAGCAGCTTGTGAATGATGCCTTGGTGCGCGTTTATTTGAGCGAGAAAATCTGATTCAGTCACAATTCCTTGGAATGGAGGTTAGTCTAAAACGGCTTCAACGGTATAACCGGCGTTGCGCAACAATTGAATCACCCCTTTTTCACCGGGAAGATGACCCGCACCCACGGCGATAAACAGACTGTTTTTTTTCAGTTCTTTTTTGAGAATGGGAATCCAACGCTCGTTTCGGTCATTTAGCAACAACTTTTGGTAGTCACCCATTTGTGAGTTGGATAACATTACTTCGAAAAGTCCTTCTAAATCACCGGCAACATATTTCTCAGTAAGTTGAGCAAGTTCGTTGTCGTATGTCTCAGGGTCTAAGACCATTTTTATCAATTCTTCTATTTGTTCTTCTTGCGGAATGCTATCAAAAATCGCGAATTGTTCTGCTACGGTTTCTAATCCGATAACAGGTTTTTCTTGTTGCTTCGCTGCCTCAACCAAGTGCAATTCATACGAGCCAACTTTTTCACATTCAAATTTGGCCTGTGTAAGCATACTCAAAATAGAGAAAGGTTTGAACTGACCGAGGTCTAAAATCGACGCCCCAATGGTTTCTAGTAACATGGCGTCAATTGCCTCCACTTGTTCTGTTGTAAATTGTTGTACCCAATCGGCGCCTTCTTGATCCATAGAGTGTTGCATCATTTGAAGTTGTAAATCCGATGCGGAAAGGTCGATTTCGAGCACGAGTTTTTCTGTGTTGTCAAAGGCCGCACTTGTGACATCCGATATGTGAAACTGGTCTTCACAGATCAAGTGAATGGTGCCAAACAAATAGGAGGTTTTTTTCACGCCTTTTCCAGAAATTTTATAGAGCAATCCTTGATCTTGCCCCGAGGCATTAAAAAACCAAAGACCGAGAAAAAGGGACAAAACAGATTTTGAGGTATACGTCATAACGCGATATCGTTTTAGGGCTTTAATAGTGTGAGAATGGTTGTTTTCATTACAGCAGGGCTGTTTTTGGTTAGAACCACTTACTAGGATAGGTATGGCTACTTGTTTCCATCCAAAGCAAATGTTGCCGATAGCCAGTTTTCTTAACAAGTTTGGATTTGATGATTCTATGCGTTTCGGTTCTTTAGTTGCGCTCAATTACAAAAATGTGTATGCTCAAAAAAACGGCCCGCAAGCGCGGGCCGTTAGCTATTTTACATTTTCACGAATCTCACGGATTCTGTTTGTTGTTCGTTTTCATTTCGATGATTTGTCTTAATTATCAGAGTTAAAACCTTACTTGATAATCAACAGTGTCAAAAGCTCTTACAAAAAAGGTTTCTTGCCAATTTGTGCGTATGCCATCTCGAACTATATCACAGGCAATTCGGTGATCCATATTCCCCGAAAAACTGTAAACCCTATATTCATCAATAGATCCAAAAAGTTTTTCGTTTGCTGAACCAGTGGAATACCAAAAATTGTTGTCAGTACCATGAATTTCTCCTTGAAAGTGGAACCTAACCCAGCCGGTTGCGGAGATATGAAAATTCTGTGTAATGGTGCCGCCAACAGCAGAAATGCGATCTCGATCTCTGGGGATAGTCGATGGGGGAATGTAGCCCTGTGCTCGACTCACTGTGCTCGCAACTACGCGTAAGTAGTGCCTTTCATCAGGGTGTAGCTTACCACTCAACGAGAAATTTCCGTTTTCATCAGTAGCCGTTTCGTCTACTACAGTGTAGCTGCCGCTTGACATAACGGAACCTGATGTTTGGTGTGTCACTAATTGCATTGTAACGGGTGTGTGCCGAATGGCCTCTGTGGTGCCAAACGTTTGTACTTGGCCATTTATGGTTGTCTCTTTTGGTGTTCTATTACAGCCTACTAGCATTAGCAAAAAAGGCAAACAGAAAAAAATGTTGTATTGGTTTGTTTTCATCTGAATTGTTTTAGATTACTGTTGATTTTGGTTGTTTTTTGTGGCTCATTCTTTTTGTCTGTTTTTTCTACGCCTTATTATACCCACACTTTTACCTTGTAGCGCGCAGTTACACTTGTGGTTACTCTATAAATTGGCAGAAGTGGTGCATTCATGTTTGACGCAAATAAAAAAGAATTAGGCTACAAAATTAAAAAATATTTTCTTTCAGCAAAAGATTACAGTAAATTTTTTGTTTACCCCCTTTTGGGGAGGCTTTATCACAAAAGCAAAGTTGAACCATCTCCGAAAAACCTCTTTCTGCCAAACGCTGACCAGTTGGGGGATTTTGGAATTGTCACTAACAATTAGTTAGCTCCGGTTCGAAAATTCCTTCCGCGTCGATCTTGATTATAGTCATTCTTTTCGGAGCAGACTCAAAGTTATAGACAAAAAAAGCCCCCTCATTGGAGGGGGCTTTGATTAGATAAAGGGAGTGGGTATTTTAGCGGAAAGAAACCTTGCTATTGTTCACTTCACCTTTTTGATTGACTACTTGCATCAAATACATTCCAGCAGGGAGGCCATTGCGCTCAACGGCTACACGCCCGTTAACGTTTAGTAGTTCACGCACTGTTCTTCCATTAAGGTCGCGGAGTGTCACATTGTAACGCTCATCATTTGAAAGGTTTATAAAACCAACTTCGTCAATGGGGTTAGGGCTAACTCCAATGTTTTGATGCGCAAAAACTTCTTCAGTACCTATGGTAAGTTGAGTACATGTTCCGAATACGAATTGCAAAGTAACAGGGTCATTGTTGGTTCTTTCGAAAAAGCGATTAAAGCCACCAACACCGCTAGGTAGTACACAGAGGGTATCTGGTGCAGCAAATGTTTCTTCATTGGCAGAATTGTTAACATCACCGTTTACAAACTTGTAGAAGAACGAACCAGGGCACATATCAGGTACAGTTACTTCAAATACTCCTGGATTACCTGGGCTAGGGGTCATTGGGATGGCGCCACCTTGCCAAGCTGGAATGGTGAAGTCTCCAATGAGGTAAATGGTAGCCGCAGGAATCTGGCTGCTCAAGTCCACGCGGAAAGTTACATCTGCGGGGTCTGGGACACTTGGGCATGCATTAAAACCTGACACATTGAAACATGCCAAGGGTAGCGTTGTGTCGCCACTGATGGTGAGTATGCGGTCAGGGATGCCTTCCCAATTAGGACTACCTGCTACAAGTGCACGGAACTTAAAGACAACATTTCCAGAATCAGTAAGGAATGTACCTTCATAAATTCCATTGCCCATATCCGTAAGGTTATCACCACCAGACCAGCCATTGATAGCGCCACCCGCAACATCCACACTGTCAAAAGGAATGCAAGTTGTGCTCAAATCAACGCGGTAGGTCACATTGAATCGAGTAGGGGGAACAAATCCAGCGGGACATTGTCCAAACTCCGTAACAGGAAGTAAGGTGCTGCCAGCAATTACCATTTCACGGTTGGTGTTTACTTGACATCCTGCTGGTACAGTTTCAGCACCCGACCAAGCGGTGTCATTTACAAATTTGTATTCATAGGTTCCTGCGGGAATATACACCGCTCTTACAAACACATCGTTGTTATTGACGTCAAACATACGGGTGGTTCCGGGTTGCCAATTCGCTGGAAACCCCGCCGCCGCCTGAAACGCGCCTGCCACATGGACACCATTTGGACTAACTGTTTGATTGCTCATGTCTACACGAAACATAACATACTCCAAGCCATCTGGAGCACACTCACCAAACTTGATGGCAGCCAATGTAGTGTCTGATAAAATGTTGACAACACGGTTGTCATTGCCACCGCCATATTCTTTTTGGCAATTTGCTGGAACACCCTCTACGCCAGACCAAGCTGAATCACTTAGAAACTTAAATTCATATTGCCCGTGGGGAATACTTACTGTGGCCGCGTAAATAGTGGTGCTGCCAACTTGGGTCAATGGTGTGCCGTTTGCTGTCCAATTTGTGCCACCGGCGGCGCCTTGAAAATCTCCTGCTACGTGAACGCCACCAGCGCCCACGGTTTGCCCTGCCATGTCTACTCGGAAAGTCACGTTTGCGTTTTGTGCGCTCAGTGCTCCCGCAAAGACAAAAGAGAGGGCTGCGAAATACATCTTTCTCATTTTTCCTTTTGGATTTAACTGTTAATTACGATAATGAACTAAAGTAATAGCTGCTAAACCCATTGTTGTTGGTTCGTTTTCAAAACAATCGAGATGCGGGCTTACCTTAGTGTACTTTTTACATTTACAAATGTATAAATTTTTCCCAAAGCGCAATAAATTATTCATCTTTGCAGCATGTTTTTATTCCATTGAAATTATCACGACTTGAAAATTACTCGTATGAATTCGAATTTATCATCTAAATCTATTCAATTTAAGGTTGTTAAGATCGTTGTTTTGCTTTTGGTGGCACAGCTTGCCATGGCTCAGAAAGCAACAATTGAGCGCATCGATCCACCGCATTGGTGGGCGGGTATGCAGTCGGATACCTTGTACCTATTGGTTAAAGGTAAAAACTTAAGCGAAGACATAATGGTTTTAGGGGATCGTGTACACTTGATAGGTAGCACTTTGGCAAGCAACCCCGATTACGTACATGTTTACTTGCATATCGAAAAAACTGCGCCTGCTCAAACCGTAAACCTGCGGATAGGTAGTCGCAAGGTGAAATACGAATTGCGAAAACGCAATTCGGAGTTTGGTCAACATCAAGGGCTCACGCCATCTGATTTTATCTATTTGATTACCCCTGACAGGTTTGCAAATGGCAATCCCAAAAACGATGTTATTCAAGGCATGCACGAAAACAAAGTGGATCGCAGTGAGCCTTATGCTCGACATGGTGGCGATATTCAAGGCATCATCAATAACCTCGATTATCTTTATAAATTAGGAGTTACGGCACTATGGCCCTCACCACTGTTGGAAAACAATCAGCCATCAGCCTCCTATCACGGATATGCTATCACAGACAATTATGCTTTAGACCCTCGTTTTGGAACGGAAAAGGAGTATAGCACCCTCATTGCCAATGCGCACGAAAAAGACATGAAAATCATAAAAGACATGGTTTATAATCATATTGGCAGCAAACATTATCTTGTACAAAGCCCCCCTGATAGTTCATGGTTTAATTGGTGGCCGGACTACACACAGACGAATTACCGAGCAACGACACTATTAGATCCCTACGCGGCAAATTTTGATAAATTGAAAATGACCGACGGTTGGTTTGACGAACACATGGCCGATTTGAATCAACGCGACCCAAATGTTGCAAAGTGGTTGATTCAGAATAGCATATGGCTAATTGAGCACTTTGATATTGATGCCTTTAGAATAGATACTTATGCATACCCCGATCAAGATTTCATGAGTACTTTAAATCGCACCATCCTCGAGCAATACCCCAATTTTTTCATCTTTGCCGAAACATGGGTTCACGGGCATCAAGTGCAAAGCTTTTTTCCGGCACAAAACCCTAGAAGAGACGATGAGACGCATTTGCAAAGTGTGACGGACTTTCAACTGCACTACGCAATTAATGAAGCATTAAATCAAAATCACGATTGGGCATCTGGCATCAATCGGGTGTATTATAGCCTTGCTGCCGATTGGCTGTACAGCAGGCCAGATTTATTGGTCACGTTTTTAGACAACCACGATTTGGCTCGGTTTTATGGCGTTGTGAATAAGGATATGGATAAGTTTAAAGTCGGTGTTGGACTGCTGTTGACCCTACGCGGCATTCCGAGTTTATACTACGGCACAGAGGTATTGTTAGCAGAAACCGATGGGCATGGTAAAATCAGACAAGATTTTCCAGGTGGTTGGCCAAACGATCCCACCAATAAATTTTTGGTCGAAAACCGTTCAGCAGAAGAAAATATGGCGCACGGTTTCATCAAGCAGTTGGCCAACTTTAGAAAGACTAGTCCGGCGCTAACCGCAGGTACGTTACGTCATTTTGTGCCAGAAAACGGCATGTATGTTTACTTTCGCGAGCACGAGGAGCAAACGGTAATGGTGATTGTCAATGCTACAGAGCGTATTGCTTCTGTTAAATTAGATCGTTTTGAAGAGGTGTTGGGTAATTTCAGCAAAACGAAAAGTGTAACAACAGGTTTTGAGGCCAATATGCAATCACATATCAATTGTGCTAAAATGTCGATTACCATTTTGGAGTTGTTGCCATAGGGTCAAAACTAATGCACAAAAAAAAGCGCCATAGTTGGCGCTTTTTTTATTCATGACGCAAAGAGTGTTCTAAATTGTCCTAGTTATCGCATCATATTATTCTTGCTATTGATTTTAATAGCAGCAAAAAAACAATGTTTACTTCTAAATTTTCACTAATTTATAGTGTTTTGTAGTTTTTAAGTTTTCAATTGCTAAGGTGTAAGTAGCCCTTGGTAGGTGACCTAAATAAACGTTGTTGATTTTTCTATCAATTAGCCCTTCGAAAACAACCCTGCCTGTAATATCAAGAATTTTATAAGTTTTCCCAAAGAGCATTCCATCAGCCTCTAGAGTTACATAGTCTACTATAGGATTGGGGTAAACATTTAATCTGATGTCTTCTTCAAAATCTGACACACTAAGAGGGTCTGTAACTGTTAAATATACTATATCAGAAGTATCAATACAGTTCCCTTTAGTAGTTATACACCGGAATTCCTGATTGTGGTTAGCCATAGTTAAGTTTGATACCACTAATGAATTTGAATTGGCTCCAGTATATTGCCCTACATTAACAATGTCCACTAAACCTGTACCATAATCGGTTTGCCATTGGTAATCTGCGGTGGGGTCTGAAACAGTTATATCAAATTGGGCATTGTTTCCGACTAAAGAATTTACACTAACAGGCTGAGTATCTATGGTAAGGGCGCATGCAAGATATAAATCCATTACCTCTTGGTAAGTTAGAGTTCTGTTCCATATGCCAATATCATCAATTTTTCCATTCCAATATCCTTGAATTACTTGGCTGTGATTGAAGTGGGGGAAAATATTCCCAATTATGAGTGGGGCTGTACTATTGTTTAAAATTGTGCTTGCTTCTTGAACGGCAACAGGAATGCCATCCACAAATAATGTAAATTGATTCATTGAAAAATCATAGGTTGCTACAACGTGTTTCCAAGTGTGAAGAAAGCTTGGGTAATTACCGCCATAATTCATTTGGGTGTTATTGCCTTGCGAATCTTCGAACCCAATTAGAAGTCCAGATGTTTGAGATACAAAATGATTGTCTTGAAGGACTAAAAAAAACGTATGATCCCCACCGTGACCCTCTCCCCAAGTTCCTTTTCCTAAAATCCCCTTCCATTTTGTTGGTGAGCTACTGGGGAGGTAGGAGGTGCGAATCCAACACGAAATGGAGAAACTCTGGAAAAAATTATGGAAATTATTAACCATTATCCTATTGTTAATTCCATTGAAATTGTAAGCACTATTTGGATTGTTAAACCTATCAGTAGTCAAAGTTGCTCCGTTGACTATCCCATGGTAGTTATTTCCCGACTCATCATTAGCATTGCCAGAAAAAGGCCACCAACCTAAAAGACCAATTGATGGCACATAATTCGGAATGTTCTGTGAATGAAGATGAAGAGTTGTGAAAATTGTTAGAACAAAAAATAAACATTGTTTCATGGTTATGTTGTGTTTAATTAACAGAGTGCTAAAGTATTGATTTTTTTTAAAAAATTAATCAGTAAAATTTACTTTTTAGCAAACGACACAATTTATTGAGCCAAAAAGCGATTTCGTTTAGTGAAAGGGCGTAATCATTTTAATTTAATCAAAAAAAAGCGCCATAGTTGGCGCTTTTTTTATTCTTGAATGTAGGGCGCTAGCGCATCGGCCATCTTTCGGTCGTTGGTGAGGCGTGCTACTTTGTTTTGTCCGCCCAGTTTTCCAATGGACTTCATGTAGTTTTGGAATGCGTTGGGCTGCATGACGCGTATAACCGCTTGGCGCAGCATTTTACCTGAGATCAAGTCAAAATAGTAACTGTTTTGCTCCTGAAGGGCTTTGTCAAGGCGTGCGGTGAATTGCGTCATATCTTTAGGAGCCTTGGCAAACTCAATAAACCATTCGTGATATGGAAGTTCGTAATCCATTGGATTTACCTGTGGAGCTACCGTAAACTCAACAATTTGTATGTCATCAGTGCCTATAGCGGCTTTCATTGCTTTTTCCACTTCACTGCCAATGACGTGTTCTCCAAAGGCGGAAATGAAGTGTTTTATTCTTCCGGAAACAATAACGCGATAGGGGTCTTTGGAAACAAACTGTACTGTATCACCTAAATTATAGCCCCAAAGGCCTGCATTGGTTGAAATAATCATGGCGTAATTCACTCCTATTTCTACATCAGCAATGGTAAGCCGTGGTGGGTTTTCTTCGTAAAACTGGTCGGCAGGGATAAATTCATAAAAAATACCACCATTTAAAAGGAGTAAAAGGCCGGGCGCTGTTTGTGTGTCTTGATAAGCAAAAAAACCTTCTGATGCGGGAAAGGTTTCTACCTTGTCTACTTTGCCACCAAAGAGACTTTCAAACTTTTTTCGATAGGGCTCAAAGGCCACGCCACCAGTGACAAACAGGCTGAAGTTTGGAAAAACTTCTTTGATTGTGCGCTTTCCTGACTTCTCCAAAACACGTTCAAAATACATTTGTACCCAAGGCGGAATACCTGAGATTAGGGTCATGTCTTCTTGTATGGTTTCGTCTACAATTTTATCAACCTTTTGCTCCCAATTGTCGATGCAATTGGTTTCCCACGAAGGGAGTCGGTTTTTTTGCAGATATCCAGGTACATAATGCGCAACAATACCGGAGAGCCGACCTACCTTTATTCCATTTTCTGTTTTTAGTTCTGGACTTCCCTGCAAGAATATCATTTTCCCTCTAATGAATGCCGAATTACCGGTTTCGTGTAAATACAACAACAAGGCATTTCTGGCTGCCTCTATGTGATATGGCATGCTTTCTTTTGTAAGTGGAATGTATTTTGCGCCTGAAGTTGTGCCACTTGTTTTGGCAAAGTAGAGCGGTAAACCGGGCCAAAGCACATCGGGTTTTCCCGATCTAATTTTATCGATATAGGGTTTCAATCCTTCGTAGTCACGCACGGGTACGGCTTTGGCAAAATCCGCAAAGGTTTGGATGCTTTCAAAATGGTGATCTTTCCCAAACTCAGTGTTCTTAGCAGTTGCCAATAAGTTTTCAAATACTTGTTTCTGAGTACCTATCGGGTCTTTTGCCCATTTTTCTGTTTTTTTAACGATAGATTTCGCGAAAATTTTCCCGCCTAGCTCTTTTATTGTTGTCATTTTAAAATGGGATATAGTTTTCTGGGTTAACGGGGTTGCCTTGGTACCAGAGTTCAAAATGTAGGTGAGGTCCCGTTGAAAGCTCACCACTTTTCCCCATGATTGCAATAGCTTCTCCCGCTTTTACTACGTCTCCTTGTTTTTTCAATAGCGAAGAGTTGTGTTTGTAAAATGAGATAAGCGATTGATCGTGTTGCACAGCAATCACATGACCTGTTTCTGCCGTCCATTCTGCAAAAATTACAGTTCCAGCTAAGCAGGATTTTACCGGGGTATTGGGGCTGGCCACAATGTCAACTCCCAAATGCCCGGTTTTTTGGTCAAAGCGATTGGTGATAATTCCTTTTACAGGTGTGAAAAAGGCAAAAAGTTCTAGGTTGTTTTTTCCACCAGATGAAGACAGGTTAAACCGCTCTTCCTCTTCTACCATCAATCGCAACAAGGAATCCTCACGGCTCAGTGCAAAATTCACTTCGTTTGCACGTATGGGCTCTGTCGATAGGGTTGAGTCGGCCAAATCGTCTAAACTAATTTCACCTCGCAACACATTTCGCAAGTTGTTTAGGTAGTTTTTTTGAAAGGTTAATTGCGCTTCTAGTGAGTCTGTTTTTTCTAATAACTGAACGGCATCTCTGCGCAAATGAGTACTTGCATAACCAGGTATATACTCTTTTAATGGTGTTAGTGCAATGATGAGAATGGTAACTGCAACCAACAAAAATGAAGAAAGCGACAGCCCCACAAAAACATTTAGCCGACTGATTTTCCACGAGACTTTTTCTTCAAAAGTATCATCGTTCAGAATAACCAAGCGGTACTTGTTTTTTAGCTTTGTAAAAAAGTTACTTTTTTCCTTGTTGCTCAAATGCTTCTGTGATTCAAAAGGTTTTATCTATGGCTTTGGCCAACTAATTTAGGCTATCGTGCCGCAAATATCGGAATTAATGAATAATCCCTCATTGCTTTTTATCGGCAACATTTTTTACCTGCCGTTGAGTAGCCCGGCAAGTGGATTAGGCGTTTTTGCCAAAGGGTTTTGGATATGGAACATAATCATTGTCGCCAGGTACCGCTGGGAAGTTCTTGTTTTCCCAGTCGTGTTTGGCTTTTTTTAATGTTTCTTTACTAGTGGCAACAAAATTCCAATCGATGTATCGTTCTTCTGGAAAAGGTGTGCCTCCAAAAAGGTAAACAATTGTATTTGGGCCCATTTCAAAATGGCACATGGCTGCTTCTTTGGTGACCAACAATTGTTTAGGGCCAAAGGTCTGCCCGTTTGCTTTCACCTCTCCCTGTAATATGTACAGGGCACTTTCACCATAAATGCCGTCACCAATTGTTGCCGTTGTTGCGGCTTCACTTCGCAATTCTATAAAATACAAATCACTGTGGACTGGTACGGGCGCAGTTTTCCCAAAAGCGCTTCCTGCTATGAGTTTAAACGCAATATCGGCTTCTTTCCATGTTGGAAGTTCCTCTGCTGTAATATGGTAAAAGCTCGGCTCGCAATCCTCTAATTCTTTCGGTAGTGCCACCCAAATTTGAAAGCCATGCAGGGTTTTTTGCTTGCCGCGATGGTGGTTGGGTGTACGCTCGGAGTGCACAACTCCTTTACCGGCCGTCATCCAGTTTACTGCTCCAGGCGTGATTTCATGAGAAGTCCCCAAACTATCGCGATGAAGTATCGCGCCTTCAAAGAGATAGGTCAATGTCGACAAACCAATATGAGGGTGAGGTCCAACCTCTAAATTTTGATCTGGTCCCATTTCTTCTGGCCCCATGTGGTCGATAAACACAAATGGGCCTACAGTTCGTTTTTGTCGGAATGGCAACAATCGACCTACGAGAAAATTGCCAATGTCGGCCGCGCGTTCCTCTATGATGAAATCTATATTTGACATGGGATTTTTATTTAGAATTAGAGGCGAAATAATTGAAAATGATGGAGGTAATTCTTTCTGAAGCATCTCCTGCGCCATAGAGTTGGGGCTGATGTTTTGGCAATGGCGTTTGAAGTGCCGCATTAAAAGAGCTCGAGCCATGGCCAACAACATGATTCCAACCGCACTGAACCGTTTCCACCCATTCTGTTTCTTCTCGCAGAGTAATGCATTTCTTCTTGGCCCAATAAGCTTCTTTTTGCAAACCTCCCGAGTCGGTAATAACCATGTTACATGCGGATAGTACTCTTAGTAATTCGAAATAACTCAATGGAGCTACAGGTTTGATGTGCTCAGGTAATGAATAGGAGTTTATTTTTGATTGCATCCGAGGGTGAACAGGCCAGAGGATGGGTGATTTTACCCTTTTGAGATTTTCTAAAATAGCGCTCAAATGCTCTGGGCTATCGGTGTTAGAGGGGCGATGAAGCGTTAATAAAATAAATGATGAAGCCAAAATGGCTTCAATTTCAGGAGATAATTTGGTGTTGTTGTTTTGATAATGTAAAAACGCATCGTGCATTACATCTCCAACTACATGCACGCCTTTAGTTATCCCTTCTTTTGCAAGATTACCTATCACATCATTGGAGGGGCAGAACAAAAGCGAACTGAGTTGATCGGTTAATACCCGGTTCACCTCTTCTGGCATGGTTCTATTGTAGCTTCGCAAACCAGCTTCAATATGAAATATTGGGATTTGCAATTTAGCACCCACCAAAGCTGCCGCCAATGTACTATTGGTGTCGCCATACACCAAAATGCCATCGTAAAACCCCACTCCTTTTTCCAAAAGCTGCTTTTCAATGCCCACCATCATTTTTGCAGTCTGTTCACCGTGTGTTCCACCGCCGGCGTTTAGGTTTGCCACTGGCATAGGAATGTTGAGTTCTTCAAAAAAAACAGCATCCATATTGCTGTCGAAGTGTTGTCCTGTGTGCAGTATATCTTCCAAAATAGTGGCTTTCGAAAGAGCACGAGAAACAACCGACGCCTTTACAAACTGCGGTCGCGCTCCGATTACTGTTAATAATTGGATGTGCTTTGGCATTGCAGGGTTTTAAAAATGTGAAAATAAAAAGCTCCTAATAGAGGGAAGTGGCAAGGTTTATTACCAAGTCGCATCGGGATAAGCTCTAGGCAAGAATTGCATTTCTGCCAAGATAAACCCGATATGTTCGGTGTGTTGTCCGTCTTTTCCACTGCGCTGCATCCAAGTGCCTTCAGGTTTTTTAAGCGTGGCAAGGTCTAAAATTTCATCTACTTTTTGTTGCCAAGCTTCCTTTATTTTGTCCAAATCTGGTCCAACATTGGCTTCTTGAGCAGCAATGTCAGCCGTTGATTTTTCGAATAGCCCACCAGTATATTCCCAAATATCATCAATGGATTGTTGAATTTTTTGGTGGCTTTCAGATGTGCCATCCCCGAGACGAATGATCCATTCTGCTGAAAATTGGGCGTGATATGCAATTTCCTTGATGGCTTTTTCAGCTACTTCGGCAATTCTAGGGTCTTGGCTTCCGCGCAATGCTTCGGTCAGGTAGAAATTAAAGGTATCAAAAAAGAAACAGCGCGCAATGGTGTCACCCCAATGGCCTTTTGGCAATTCCAATAGCAGCACATTTCTAAAGTCCCAAGCATCTCGTTTCATTGCAAAGTGGTCTTCATTGTTGCCTAGTCCTTCGAGGTCTGATGCATATTGGAAGTACATTCGCGCTTGGCCAATGTGGTCTAATGCGACATTAGTTAAAGCAATATCTTGTTCTAGTACGGGGCCGTAACCACACCATTCCGATAGGCGTTGTCCGTGTATTAGCGCGTTATCAGCTAGTTGTAATACGTATTGTAAGCGATCTTTGGGCTGCATATTTTTGGGATGAGGTAGAGAGAAGAATTAAAAAAAAGCTACTGTACCAAAAAGTACAGTAGCTCAGAATTACATATGACCAATTTCGTCTGGGATGTCGTAAAAGGTAGGATGTCTGTACACCTTGTCGTCAGCGGGTGTAAAGAGGGGTTCTTTCTCGTCGGGCGAAGATGCTGTTATAGCATCACTAGGAACCACCCAAATACTGATGCCTTCATTGCGACGCGTGTAAACATCTCGGGCATTTTTCAGAGCCAATTCGGCATCTGGTGCATGCAATGAACCAACATGTTTGTGGCTTAATCCATTTTTACTTCTAATGAAAACCTCCCAGATTTTCCAATTGTCTTTTGTGCTCATTTTTGATTTGTGTCTGTGTAGTGCGGAGTGTTTAAATTAGGCCGCGTGTGTTTCTTTTCGTTTCGATTGTTTTTCGGCGTAAGCATTTGCAGCAGCTCTAATCCATTCCCCATCTTCATGTGCTTTGATGCGGTCATTGAGGCGCTGCTTGTTGCAAGGGCCATTGCCTTTTAGAATCTCATAAAACTCATCCCAGTTGATTTCACCAGAATCGTAGGATCCTCGTTCTTCATTCCATTTCAATTTGTCGTCGGGGAATGTTAGCCCCAAGAAAAGACCTTGAGGTACAGTTTTATCGATAAACTCTTGGCGCAATTCATCATTGGACTTGCGTTTGATTTTCCACTTCATGGACCGAGCGGAATTGGGGGAATCGTCATCGCGGGGTCCGAACATCATCAAAGAAGGCCACCACCAACGGTTGAGGGCGTCTTGTGCCATTTTCTTTTGCGCTTCGGTGCCTCTTGCTAAGGTCATGATGATTTCATATCCCTGTCTTTGGTGGAAGCTTTCTTCCTTGCAAATGCGCACCATGGCGCGAGCATAAGGTCCGTAAGATGTGCGCGTCAGCATCACTTGATTTTGTATCGCGGCACCATCCACTAGCCAACCAATAGCGCCGATGTCAGCCCAAGACATGGTTGGATAATTAAAAATGCTAGAGTATTTTGCTTTTCCAGTGAGCAACGCATCTATCATGCTCTCCCGGCTTTCGCCCAATGTTTCAGCTGCGGAATACAAATACAAGCCATGTCCTGCTTCATCCTGCACCTTAGCAAGTAAGGCTACTTTTCTTCTCAATGAAGGGGCACGAGTAATCCAGTTGGCTTCGGGTAGCATTCCCACCACCTCTGAATGTGCGTGTTGTGAAATTTGGCGAATCAATGTTTTTCGATACGCTTCCGGCATCCAATCCTTCGGCTCCACCTTATTTTCTCCATCTACATACGCCTGAAAGCGTTCTTCGAGTGACAATTGTTCTCCCATGATTTTATATTAAAACGATTCTTTGACAAAAATACAATGTTAATTCTAAACAGTACTACTTATAAATTGTTTTTTCCATCACAGTGTGTACTTTTGTCGAATTGATTCCAATGGGTACTTCGTGTAGCCAAAGTGGAAAAATGATGTAACGAATATATTTAAGGACGCTATTCCATGTTTTCATTCTTTAAAAAGAAAAAGACTTCGCAAGAGAGCTTGCTTGCCGAAGCACCCAAAAAGCAACGCCCAACTTTCAATGCACTGAAAGTTAGTAACATTAAAAGGGAAACAGCTGATTGTGTAAGTGTAGCTTTTGAGATTCCTGAGACGTTGCGAGAAAATTATCGCTTTGTGCAAGGCCAATATTTAACCTTCAAGAAGGCGATAAATGGTGAAGAAATTCGCAGATCCTATTCTATTTGCAGCAGTCCATTGGAGGGTGAATTGCGCGTTGCCATTAAAAAGGTGCCAGAAGGTAGATTTTCTACCTATGCAAATGAGTCTTTGAAAGAGGGCGATGTGCTCGAAACGATGACGCCCGAAGGTAATTTTTTCAGAACCTTGTCGCCCAAAGCAACCAATACATATGTGGCTTTTGCTGCTGGATCGGGAATTACACCCATCATGAGCATCGTAAAAACTACACTTGAAGTAGAACCAAATTCAAAGTTCATTTTGTTTTATGGCAATAAATCTTCAAAGTCCATCATTTTTAAAGAAGAGATAGAAGATTTAAAAGATGCGTTCTTAAATCGCTTTGAAGTGCACCATGTGTTGAGTAGAGAAGACCAAGGAACGGACAGTTTGAAAGGTAGAATTGATGGAGAGAAGTGCAAGCTTTTTGCAAGCAACTTCTTCGATATTGAAGAGGTGAGCACGTTCTACTTGTGCGGCCCTGAGGAAATGATTTTGAGTGTGAAAGACACGTTAATTGATTTAGGCGCTCCGAAAGAAAACGTTTTATTTGAGTTGTTTACAACCCCTGTAGCCGCCGCCGCTTCTGCCAATGAAAAGGCCACAAAGCAGGTGGTTACAGCAGATAAAAATGCAAAATCGGATGTCACGGTTATTTTGGATGGTGATGAAACACATTTTCAAGTTACCTATGGGGGCAATACCGTGCTCGATGCCGCCTTGGACGCTGGCGCAGATGTACCTTTTGCTTGCAAAGGCGCTGTTTGCTGTACCTGTCGGGCAAAAGTTTTGGAGGGAACGGTAGAGATGGACATGAACTACGCATTAGAAGAAGATGAGCTGGAAGCAGGCTATGTGTTAACCTGTCAATCTCACCCAACTTCGGAGCGAGTAGTTATTAGCTTTGACGAATAACATCACAAGCCCTCCCCCGTGGAGGGCTTTTCAATTGAGCCGTGCTTTGTCAAAAGTAAAATTATAGTAACTTTGAGGCCCTGTGAATTGCAGGATACCTTTATTGCTCAAAGTATACCAAAGGCGCGTGTTTTACCCTATAAAGCAAATTGAAAATGAAAAAATTTACTGGTTTTTTTGTAGCGTTAATCTTAGCAGCAAGCTGTGATGTGATTGATGATCCTTTTGCGGGCAACCCAAACCCAGGCACGACGCCGGGAGAGGAAACGGTATTGCGCAACGTGTTGATTGAGGAATTTACAGGACATCGCTGTAACAATTGTCCTAATGCCGCTGCTGAAATTAAAGCCATACAAGCACTGCCAAACATTGGTGAACGCGTGATTGCCATTGCCATACATGCCGGGCCTTCCAATTTTACGGGAACGAATCCCGTTTACACCACGGACTTCACTACAACAGAAGGGGATGCTTGGGCGAGTTTTTTTGGGGTTGTAGGCTTACCAACAGGCATGGTTAGTCGCAACAATTGGTCTCCCACAGGGAATCAACATTTGGTGGGGCTATCGGCTTGGGCAGGAATAACAAATGATTTAATAGCATTTGAAGCTGATTTTAAGATTGAAATCGAAGCCGCCTTTGGGGCCAACAATAATTCTGTTGATGCCTCTATTGCTGTGATGCCTTTGCGTGAAATTGATGGCAATCACCAACTAGTTGTTGTGATTACAGAAGACAACATTGTGGCTGCGCAAACAATGCCCGACTACACCCGCAATGACAATTATGTGCACCAACACGTATTCCGAAAGACTTTTAATGGCGCATTTGGTGAATTGGCGTTTACCTCTAGTGACCCAGTTGGTAGCGAAAAAGTATTTGAATTAAGTACTAGCCTACTGCCAGAATGGAAGCGAGAAGACTTAAACGTGGTGGCATACATTTACAATGAAACCACACAAGAGATCAAACAAGTAGAAAAGCTAAGATTATAAAAATAGATTACGACATGAAGCATTTGTTTAAAGGGGTAGTTTTATCGTTAGGATTATTGTTTTTTTCAACGAGTGAAGTGCGCGCGCAAGAGTTTGGCGGCGGAATAACGTTTGGGCCAAGTGTGTCTCAAGTGGCTGGTGATAACTTAGGCGGTTTTGATAAGCTTGGCGGGTTTTTCGGCTTTTATACGTTTGTGCCGCTCAATGATACGTGGCGCTTTCAGATGGAGTTGTATTACATATTAAAAGGAAGCCGCGACGGCAGTGATGATGGGGGAAGTTTTTACAATTTAGACCTGCACACTGTGGAGTTGCCATTGCTGTTTCAATACGCTTACAGTGAACATGTGTTTTTTAATGTCGGCCCAGCACTTTCTATTTTGGCAAATGCCAATGAGACTGATATAGCTGGCTCGTTTGAACAATCCTTTTATCCCATTTCCGTAACGGGAATTGCAGGTGTTGGCTATCGATTCAATGAGCACTTTAGTTTTCAGGCCCGCGGGCAATGGTCGTTGTCGAGACTTAGACCGCTCAATACAGGGAATGTGAATCTACCCACCTACGACCGACTCTTTGGAGGTTGGCGCAGCTTGGCATTGACTTTTGGTTTTGGGTATGAGTTTTAGGTTTATCTGCGCTAGTGAAACGCCTGAATATTAATGCTATATGCGTGGCTATAACAAGGAAAAATGAAATTAAAATCTATTTCGAGCACAAGCGATTTAATAATTAAAAATTTATCTCCAATAATTGATAGAGACTATGTGCTTTATGACATTCCTAATCATAGAAATATCGGAGATCAATTAATTTATCAAGGAGAACTTGACTTTTTGTCTAGATTACCTCATAAGTGCCTAAGTTCTTGTAGTGTGTCCTACAATTTTCTGCCAACTCCAAAAACCGATTTAATCTTGCTTCATGGAGGTGGCAACTTTGGAGATATTTATCCGCTGCATCAAAAGTTTCGAGAAAAAATTATTCGAAATAATCTAGATAAGGAGATTATTTTGTTTCCAAACTCTGTTCATTTTCGCAGTCAAGAAGCTCTAGCGAAAACTGCTGCTGTTTTTAACGCTCACCCGAGATTAACTATCTGCGCAAGAGATGCTGTCTCATTTGAGATACTCAAAAAGCATTTTGTCAACTGTAAGGTGATTGCGCTTCCTGATATGGCTTTTTGCTCGAATTATTCACCAACTACAAAGCCATCCAAGCCGCTCGCTATTATTCAGCGAACAGATGTAGAGTTACAAGAAGAAGATTTAATTCTTCCAGAAGGTGATTTTGAGGTTATTGATTGGCTGACCTTTCAAGACTCACTAGATGAAAAGCTACATCTGTATTATTATTCTTTAAACCGACGTATTTCAGAGTTTGTGTTGAGGCTCCTTAATAAAAACAGCATTTACGGACTTTTTCCTTTGCGAAAGCAAAAAGAGTTTATCAACATTGGAATAAAACAATTGTCACAATATGAATTTGTGATTTCTACGCGCCTTCATGGCCATATTCTGGCGTTGTTACTTGGTATTCCAAGTATTATGGTGGATAACAACTATGGCAAGAACAAAAGATACTTCAAGTCTTGGCTGCCAGAAATGCCCAATTCGCATTTTGCTAGTAGTGTGTCCGAGGCTTTGGAATTGTACGAATTTTTAAAACATAAAAATGCTAAAGAAGTTAAAGTACGCGCTTGAAGAAGTAAAAGGGTATGCGTCTGACAGATTGATTAGAGAAATTAAGAAATCGAAGCTTTCCTATTTGACGCCTGCTGCTCTTGCAAATATTAAAAATGCTGTGGTCGAAGTGAAGACAAATCAAGTTCCTGGAATATTTGTTGAGGCGGGGTGTGCTTTGGGTGGAAGTGCAATAGTGATAACGGCTAATAAGAGACAGTCAAGAATCTTTAAAATATACGATGCTTTTGGAATGATTCCACCGCCAACGGCAAAAGATGGACAGGATGTAATTGACCGTTATCAGGAAATTAAGGAGGGCGATTCTGTGGGTATTGGTGGCGATAAGTATTATGGTTATGAAGAGGATTTAAGAGCCAAAGTCATAGAGAACTTTGAAAAGTTTGATGTTGATTTGGACAAGGAAAATATTAAGCTAATTAAAGGGCTTTTTGAAAAGACTATGGATATTTCCAACCCGGTAGCCTTTGCTCATGTAGACGGTGATTGGTATTCTTCAACAATGACTTGCTTAGAACAAATTGTTCCAAACCTATCTCCCGGAGGTATTATCATTATTGATGATTATTACGCTTGGTCTGGTTGCAAAAAGGCAGTAGATGAGTATTTCGGGTCGCGACAGGATGGTTATTCATTTCAAACAGTAGCAAAAAAATTGAATATTCAGCGGTTATAATGCCTACAACCCCCACAATTTCCTGCATCATTTGTTCCTACAACCGCGACAACTACATCGTTGACGCCATTGAAAGTGTTGTCAATCAAACGCTTGATAGGGATTTGTACGAGATATTGATAATCGATAACAACTCCAAGGATCGGACGGCTGAATTGGCTAAAGGGCTGGTGCAAAAACACCGCGATACACACCAAATACATTATTTTCTAGAGACTGACCAAGGCCTTTCTTATGCGCGAAATCGTGGGTTAGCGGAAGCAAAAGGCGAATGGCTCTGCTATATCGATGATGACGCTATTGCCCAACCGGATTTCTTGGAAAGCATTTACAATTTTATCCTCAAACACCCAAAGGCTGGTGGAATGGGGGGTAAGATTTTGCCAAAATACGTGCACGGCAAACCCAGTTGGATGAATCCTTTTATGGAAGGGCTCGTGAGTAAAGTGGATTATGGCAATACTGTTTTTGCGTTTTCAGGAAAACGCTTCCCCATAGGCTGCAACATGACCTACAAAAAGACGGCACTCGAAAAAATCGGGCGATTTGATGTCGACCTGGGCCGCAAGGGCGATACCGGAGTGGCCAGTGAAGAAAAAGATATTTTTCTAAAGGTGGCTGCATTGGGGCTGCCGGTGTACTACCTTCCCGATGCCGTTGTAGCACATGTTATAGAAAGTGATCGGCTGCAATATTCTTACATTCAAAAAATTAGTGCAGGAATTGGCCGAGGCGAACGCATGCGGATAGCAAAGTTGGGCGCTGTTGCTGTTTTTAAAAAGAATATTGAACTATTGGCAAAGTTTGCAGCGGGAAGCATCATTGCCCTTGGCTATGCGTTGTCGTTGCAATTTGCCAAAGCCAAAGCGGTATTCTTGTTTCGCGTCAATGTCATGCGGGGTTGGTTGTATCGTGGGTAGTGATTTGTTTAGCTAATCATTAAATTACAACCCCTTAAATCGGAAAAGTCAAACCGGCCCAGTACTTCAAAAGTGTTGGAGGTAGGGTTGCGCTTCCCAATGTCCTGCGTGGCAAGGAAGGCGCAACTATCAATATTGGCAAGGTCGATGATGTGAATGGCGCCATCGTTTTTCTCGGCTGTTGAAAGTGGATCTTGCGGGTCGCGCAACAGTACACGCATCCAAGGAGGGGTTGAAAACTTTCCGTCGCCCAAACTCCATGCTTGGGAAAGCAATTCTGTCATCCCGTATTCGGACGCTATTTTTTTGGTCTGATAAGCGGCGGCCAGCTCTTGGTGTACTTCTTCGCGAATCATTTCCCTGCGCCGTCCTTTCATTCCGCCCGTTTCAACAAGGGTGGTGTGCAAAAGCGGCAGTTGATACTTTTCGGCAAAATCAAGTAAGGCAAAGGTTACCCCAATGAGCATGGTTTTTTGTTGATTTCTCTCAGCTTCTGTCAAGCGCTCGAAAAGTTCGTCGTGATTGTAAAGAAAGTATCCATTGAGAGGATGCTTGCCCTTTCGCATTAATTTTTCTACCATGTACACCAACGAAGATTCTTTTCGTTCTAAGTACCCCGGGAGCAGCGCTAAAAAGCAATAATCGCTAGGGTCGCCCCAGAAATATTCGAAGCCTTTGATAAAACTTTGCTCGTATATTTCTGCTTCTTTAATATAATGCCAGCCACTGTGAGTGCCGGTTGTGCCACTTGTTTCAAAAGCTAATTCTGGATGAAAAGCACCCGTCATTACGCGATGTGACTTGAAAAAATCAACGGGCATACACGGAATTTCAGACCAATGGGATACGCTTTTGGGATTACGGCGGATAAGGTGTAACCACGCTTTGTAAACAACATTTTCCTTCGCTTGATGGTTAAATAATTCCAATGCGAGCGCGTTAAATTCTTCGGCGGTATGATTGTCAAAAACCCTATCTTTGAATGTCTTTTGCATGAAAGGTGAAAAAGGCTTGTTACGGATAATAAAACAAAACAGTTAAGCGCTTTGCCATTGCGATGAGCGCAAAAAAAAGTTAGCATGAAATACTTTGCAAAGGTAGGTATCATTTCTTTGGTTGCGTTGGCGGCATGTAATACACCTGTTCGCTTTCCACCAGAACCTTATATAGAGTTTGTCGAGTACCGCATTTTGCCACCAACAGACACGCGGCCCTTTCCAGCACTTGAGGTTGAAATGTACTTTCGCGATGGTGACGGCGATATTGGATTAGAACCAGGTGATACCCTCCCACCATTTTGCGACACTTGCGATTACTTTAACAACCTTTTTGTTGAGGTGTTTTCAAAAATCGATGGGGAGTTTTCAGTTTCTTTTGAAGAGAATTCGCGGATTAGAGATATTACGCCAGTAGGGCAAAACAAAACGCTCGAGGGAACGTTGCAGTACCGCGTCAATTTGAACAACAGAAGCAGCGACACACTTTTAGTGGAAATGCGACTTGTAGATCGCGCCTTAAACGAAAGCAATTTAGAAACAACACCGGAGATTTATGTGGGTAATTGACGGCGTTACGAGCTGTTGCACCCATAAAAAAAGAGGTGGCTACTTTTCCAGTAGTCACCTCTTTTTTTTTTAGTGTTAACGCGAGTTAAGTCTCGAATTAATCTTTGTAAAGTACCGCGCGAATGGCTTTAATTACTTTCTCAGGACTCGGCAAGAACTCCTCGATTAATGTTGGAGAATAGGCCGCCGGAGTGTCAGCAGTATTGACGCGGATAACTGGTGCGTCTAAGTAATCAAAGGCGCGCTTTTGAATCATGTATGTCAATTCGCTAGAAATGGCGCCAAGTGGCCACGCTTCTTCAACAATAACACACCGATTGGTTTTCTTTACGCTTTTTATAATGGTGTCGTAGTCGATAGGTCGCACAGAGCGCAAGTCGATGACTTCACAAGAGATGCCCTCTTTTTCAAGTTCTTCAGCTGCGGCAAAAGCAACTTTCAATATTTTGCCAAAAGAAACAATTGTAACATCCGTACCTTGGCGTTTTACTTTTGCTTTGCCAATTTCAATGATGTATTCTTCTTCTGGAACCTCACCTTTATCACCGTACATCTGCTCACTTTCCATAACGAGCACGGGGTCTTCATCGCGGATAGCTGCTTTTAACAATCCTTTTGCGTCGTAAGGGTCAGCGGGAACAACAACTTTCAGGCCTGGGCAGTTGGCGTACCAGCTTTCAAAAGCCTGAGAATGTGTGGCGGCAAGTTGACCAGCCGAAGCAGTTGGGCCACGAAACACGATGGGTACGTTTAATTGACCACCAGACATTTGATACATCTTGGCTGCGTTATTTATGATTTGATCGATAGCCACCATCGAGAAGTTGAAAGTCATAAACTCAACAATGGGTCTCAAGCCATTCATAGCGGCACCCACACTGATTCCGGCAAAGCCAAGCTCAGCAATGGGCGTGTCGATAACACGTTTAGGCCCAAACTCATCGAGCATGCCTTTGGAGGCCTTGTAAGCACCGTTGTATTCGGCAACTTCTTCACCCATAAGGTACACGCGCTCATCGCGACGCATTTCTTCACTCATGGCCTCGCAAACGGCCTCTCTAAATTGAATTATTCGCATGTTGTCTCAATTAAGCGGCAAATATAACCCCATTCTATCAATGAAAAAATGGATTTTTAAAAAGGCTTTGCCGGTGGAATTTTTATTTAATCAATTGTGGCGATACACTTTAGTTCGATGGCTATGGGGGTGGGCAACGCGTTTATAGCTACTGTGGTCCGACAAGGTTGGTTCTCCTTGAAGTACTCGGCATATATGCGGTTGAAGGTGTGAAAATCCCGCTTCATATCCACCAAGAA
>JAIULY010000022.1 GCA_022565875.1 Schleiferiaceae bacterium
ATGGCAACCACCTTTTCGGGGGCTCCTGAAACAAACTTTTCATTGCTGAGCTTCTTGTTGACCATATTTAAGAAACCCTCAGTGTAGCGAAGCTCTTCCTGCAATTTCTCAATTTCAGCTGCAATATCGATATTGCCTTCCATTGGAATGGCAAACTCTAATTTCCCGATAACAAATCCAAAAGCCTGACCTTCAGGAGCAGCAGGTGCGTGTATTTCAGAAATATTTGCCATCTTCATCAATGCGGCTTTAAAACCTGCTGATAGCTCCAAATTCGATTTGGCATACAACTGAATCGATTCTTTTGGTGACAGGCCTTTTTCATTTCTAAAATTGCGCACCTCTGTAACTAATTCGGCAACCAAATTAAATTGCAGTAACGTGGTTTCATCCACCGTTGCAATAGTTGGCCATTGGGTATACATAATCGTTTCCCCGTCTTTTCTTGGCTCCAAATACTGCCAGATTTCCTCTGTAAGGAAGGGTGTAAACGGATGCAGTACAACGAGTAGTTTTTCCAAAATGGCTGTTGTTGCCGAATAGGTAGCGCTATCCATTGGACTTCCGTAAGCGGGTTTAATCATTTCTAAATACCACGCACAGAAATCGTCCCATACGAGCTTGTAGGCGGTCATTAAAGCTTCTGACAATCGGAACTTATCCATAGAGTCATTGATGGAAGCCAACGCTTCAGAAAACCGCGATTCAAACCAATCGATGGCTGCTTTTGACGATTCGGGTTGGTCAGCAGATACTACCTCCCACCCTTTCACCAAACGGAAAGCGTTCCAAATTTTATTGGAGAAATTACGCCCTTGCAAACAAAGGTCCTCATCAAAAGGCAAATCGTTTCCTGCGGGTGACGTCAACAACATACCCACGCGCACGCCATCGGCACCAAACTGATTGATCAACGCAATAGGATCGGGACTGTTGCCCAAGCTTTTGGACATTTTTCGGCCTTGTTTGTCGCGCACAATACCCGTTAAATACACAAACTCAAAAGGACGCTTCCCGCGATATTCGTATCCCGCCATTATCATTCTTGCGACCCAAAAGAATAAAATTTCGGGAGCGGTCACCAGAACATCTGTTGGGTAATAGTAATTGATTTCATCGTTATCCGGTTGGCGAATGCCATCAAAAACAGAGATAGGCCACAGCCAACTACTGAACCAAGTATCCAACGCGTCAGGATCTTGCTTGAGGTCTGCCGCTACTAGTTTAGCATTCCCTGACTTGTCCCGCGCTAGTTGCAACGCCTCGTCTGCATCTTTAGCCACCACATAATCTTCCCTTCCTGTACCAAAATACCATGCTGGGATTTGATGCCCCCACCACAATTGACGCGAAATACACCAATCGCGGACGTTTTCCATCCAGTGGCGATAGGTATTGATAAACTTCTCGGGGATGAGTTTTACTTCTTCGTTCAATACCGCATCGAGGGCAGGTTGGCTAAGGTCTTTCATTTTCAAAAACCACTGCTCCGACAATCGCGGTTCAATAACAGCTCCTGTGCGCTCTGAAGTACCCACGCTTGTTTTGTATTCCTCTACTTTTTCAAGCAATCCTTTTTCGTCTAATTCCTTGGCTACAGCTTTCCGTGCAGCAAAGCGATCGAGACCGGCAAAATGCAGGGCGTGTGCATTCATGGTGCCATCGCTGTTCAAGGCATCGATGATTTCCAATTGGTGCCGGTCACCAATTTCTTTGTCATTGGTATCGTGAGCAGGTGTAATTTTCAAGCAACCAGTTCCGAATTCAGGATCTACATACGCATCAGAAATAATTGCAACGGATCGGTTTACGATAGGAACAACTACTTTGGTACCTATAAGGTTTTTATAACGTTCGTCATTGGGATTTACGCAAACAGCCACGTCACCAAAAATGGTCTCAGGACGCGTAGTCGCTACAGTGAGGTAACTCGTTTTGTCTTCGGTATAATACCGCATGTAATACAACTTGCCGTTTACCTCTTTGTGGTTCACCTCTTCATCAGAAACAGTAGTTTGCGCCTCTGGATCCCAGTTGACCATGCGGTAGCCGCGATAGACTAAGCCTTTGTTATACAAGTCAACAAATGTTTGTATAACAGACTCATACCTCGCCTCATCTAGGGTGAAAGCAGTACGTTCCCAGTCGCATGAAGCACCTAATTTTTTCAGTTGCTCAAGAATAATCCCACCGTGTTTATCCGTCCATTCCCAAGCGTGTTTCAGGAATTCGTCGCGGGTTAAATCTGCTTTGTTGATGCCTTGTTCTTTCAGCTTTGCCACAACCTTTGCTTCAGTAGCAATGGAAGCATGATCTGTTCCGGGTACCCAGCAGGCATTCTTGCCCAACAGACGAGCGCGACGCACTAATACATCTTGAATGGTATTGTTTAACATGTGCCCCATGTGCAAAACACCCGTCACATTGGGTGGCGGAATTGTGATGACAAAAGGTTCTCTGTCGTCTGGCACGGAACGAAAACAATTGTTGTCGAGCCAATATTGATACCATTTCGATTCCGCTTCTCCGGGATTGTATTTGCTAGGGATTTCCATGCGTGTGATTTGCGTTCTGTAAATTGTATTTATTTAGAATGGCCGCAAAAATAAGCAACCCGATGCGTTTGGCATCAAAGGAATTGGAAAGAAGGAAAAAGTTTTTAGCACGCACCGCTACCAAAGTAACAAAGGGCTCAAATACCGTTTGCTAAACGAACAAGTCACTTCTTCTTGCACAGTTATAAAAACCTTAACAAACTACTAGCAAGCACTTTAACCGAAGCGTTTACATGAAACTATGATTATCAACCTAGAGCAAAGAAATGTAACGGACAACGCAGTCTATGAAATCTCGCGCTTTTGCGATTCGGGGCGCTTCACAAGGTAATATCCCGCAGCTAGGGCGATGATCAAAGCCGCCAAGCCGATGTTTTGAATGCCCTCGTTATGGCCGATGTCCAAGATCAATAACTTTCTACCTATCGCAATTAAACCGATTAATAAAATACTTTGAACTTTGATGCTGTGCTCTTTGACATAAACATCAAAGGTGTCTATTAACTCAATTGCTATCAGAATATTAAAAAAAACAGGCAACACCATAGCCGTCTGTTCTTTCGTGATGAGTAACCTGTCGGTGTTAGGAGATTTGATGAAAAGTGCTTTACCAAATTGGTAGACCAATTCAATAACTTCTACAGCGATATAAACTACAATAATGCTAGAAAGCACATAGAATACCCCTACCTCAAATTTTTGCATTTTTGCCGAACCGGAACTCATAGCCCTTGAAACTGAAATGGTTTTGACTTCTTAAATGATTTGGAAGACTCACCAGAGTACGTTTGATTTCCAGATAGATCTAATTTCATAATGGCTCCTTTTTCAGAAAGATCAAATTTGTTTAAATCTACCCAAAGTGTATTAGGGGTGAGGACATTTTCAAAGTAGTACACTTTGTTTTTTTGATCTGCAACTACACGCCAGCGCGTGGAGGAGATATTTGGAAATCCCTCAGTGGTAATACCATAGGGCACAGAGCAATTTCTAATAACACTAAATACACTAGCCACTGCAACGCGGGTTTTATCGGTTTGTGGAATAGCGTCGATGTAAAAAGCAGCTCTTGCAAAGCGATCTGCTGGATTATTCGTGCCTGGTAGGACAATATTTCCAGGGATTTTACGCCAATATTTAGAAATCGCCAATTGCTCTTCGTAAGGCGGGTCGTTGGTCATCACTGTGTAGGATGGATCGTGATGTATCACCAACTGACCGTTGATGTATTCTAGAATAGCATTGTCTCCAGTTGCGTCAGATAGAGACAAATGAACGGTGGTGTACTTGTTAGTGCCAGGGATAAAATCTGTCACCACCACAAATTCACGTTTCTCAAACTCTTTTACAGCCTCTGCCACAGTGGCAAAATTGTCTAATGCATATTGCGCCCAAAGTGAAACGGAAAGTCCTTTCAAATCGCCATCTTTATCAAATGGGGCATATTTTGACTCCACCAACCACAGCATATTGGCCACCATGCCTTTTTCATTCATCCCATCAGATGTACCTATATCCCATGAACTTGCAATGATACTACCGTACTTAGATGTCCATTGAATAGAGTTTTTGCCCACCTCACCGTTGCGGGCTATGCCTTTGGGAAAAACCCACAAGTTAGCTGGAATCTCCATAGAAAAGTCCATGCTTCTCGCGGTAATGACCGTTTCGTTAGGCCCTTTGTAAACGACTCTTGTGCAAGCATCAGCTGTGTTAAAAACGCCAAAAAAGGAAAGAATAAACAGTGCTATTGGAAATTTTTTCATAAAGTTTTGTTTCTAGAATTGAAGCCACAGGAAGGTTTCAACGAAGTGTGTAATTGTTTTTTTCAATGCCGCCAATATAGAAAAAAATCGAATTCGATTTAAAAAAATTAGTTTTCCTGAACAGCGTACCGTTCCGAAAAGATGATTTCAAGCAACATGAATGCAGAGGGCATTGTCGCGCCCAAGCTAACTAATTGTTAATAAGCACTCAAAACTCTCTCGACAAGTCAGGTTTTGGCAGAAAGGGGCTTTTCGGAGCAGACTCGAATACTACTCGATGAGGTTTACCCACTAGGAAATACAAGCGCCTGGTAGCAGCGTTGTATCGGGTTCTACCAAAGCCGCATTACCCTGATGGTCTTCGCCCAACAAAATCATTCCCTGACTTTCGATGCCTTTAATTTTTCGCGGGGCTAAGTTGGCCAATAAGACAACGCGTTTACCCACTAGCTCTTCAGGGGTATACCATTGGGCAATCCCCGATACCACAGTACGTGTATCGAGCCCAGTATTAACCGTGAGTTTGATAAGCTTATCCGTTTTTTTCACGCGTTCCGCTTCCAAAACGACAGCCACCCGCAGATCCATTTTCTGAAAATCGTCGAAAGCAATATTCTCTTTTGCTTCAGGTATAGCATTGGCTGGAGCCACTGAAGGCAGTGCTTTTTGCGCTTCCAGCTTTTCCAACTGCGCAGCAATAGCTACATCTTCAACTTTATCGAACAGCAAGTTAGCTTTTCCCATTTGATGATTTGCGGGAAGCAAGGGCATGTTTGCCAATGACCAATCTTGCGGCTCCAAATTGAGCATATTGCGCAAACTGTCGGCGACAAAGGGCATAAAAGGCTCCGACAAAACGCTTAGAGCTCCCGCAATTTGAGCAGCTATAGCCAATACGGTTGCCGCCCGTTGAGGGTCTGTTTTGATGGTTTTCCAAGGCTCTTCATCGGCTAAATACTTATTGCCGAGACGCGCCAAATTCATGAGTTCTTGGAGGCCGTCTCTAAACTTGTACGCCTCAATTTTATCGCCAATGCGTTGTGGATACTTTTGTATTTCAGCCAAGGTTTCGGTGTCAACGGCCGTGCAGGCCCCCATTTGCGGTACCACCCCTGAATAGTATTTATCCATTAACACCAAAACTCTATTGACAAAATTGCCGTAGATGGCTACCAATTCAGAATTGTTGCGCTGCTGAAAATCTTTCCACGTAAAGTCGTTGTCTTTCGTCTCGGGCGCTGTGGCGCACAATACATAGCGCAACACATCTTGTTTGTTAGAAAAGTCTTCTAAATATTCATGTAACCAAACCGCCCAATTTCTTGACGTACTTATTTTTTGACCTTCTAAATTTAAAAACTCGTTGGCAGGCACATTGTCAGGCAGAATGTAAGCTCCGTGTGTTTTCAAAATGGCTGGGAAAATGATACAGTGAAAAACAATATTGTCCTTTCCGATAAAGTGCACGAGTTTGGTGTCTTTTTCCATCCAAAAAGGTTCCCAATCCTTGTGATTTTGTTCGGCCCACTCCCGGGTTGCGGAGATATAACCAATGGGTGCATCAAACCAAACGTAGAGCACTTTCCCATCAGCACCTTCCACAGGCACAGGTACCCCCCAATCCAAATCGCGGGTCATACTTCGTGGTTGCAGCCCCTCACCTGCCTCTAACCAACTTTTACACTGTCCATAAACATTGGATTTCCAATCTGATTTATGCCCCTCAACAATCCACTTTTTCAACCATTCGGTGTGTCTATCCAAGGCCAAAAACCAATGGGTAGTGTCTCGCAAAACCGGTTGGTTACCGCTTAATTTACTCACGGGATTTATCAACTCCGTTGGGCTCAATGAAGTCCCACAGCTTTCGCACTGATCGCCGTAGGCATGTTCGTAGCCACACTTTGGGCAAGTGCCTTCAATGTACCTATCGGCTAAAAACTGTTGCGCTTCCTCGTCAAAATACTGTTGGGTGGTTTTCTCTAAAAATTCACCTTTATCGTACAGGTTTTTGAAAAAGTCTTGAGCCGTTTGCTTGTGGGTTGGTGAAGATGTTCTCGAGTAATGGTCAAAGGAAATCCCAAATTGCCGCAAGCTGTCTTGCATCATGACGTGGTATTTATCCACGATCTCCTGAGGGGTTACGCCTTCTTTTTTGGCTTTAATAGTAATGGCAACGCCATGTTCATCAGAACCGCACATAAAAGCTACTTCGCGATGGTTCAATCGCTGGTATCGCGCATAAATATCGGCGGGCAAATAGCACCCAGCCAAATGACCAATGTGAATAGGGCCGTTTGCGTAGGGAAGTGCTGCTGTAATGGTATATCTTTTGGGGGTCTGCGACATGTTTTGCTTGTAAATTAATCGTGTGCAAAAGTAGTACAGTTGACTTAAAAAATTAGGGACTCCTTTTAGGATTTTGAACTGGCAAAACCACTAGAAAAGAAACTGCTATTTTGGTGATTTTCTCAAAAGATTGAGCACCACGCCAGCAACCACCAACGCCATTCCCAGAAGGGCGAAAAGGCTGTGCGTGTAGCCAAAGACAAAAAAATCAAAGCCAATGGCAAATAGAATTCCTAGGTACTTCAAACCGGCTACAAAGCGCACCTCACTTGCTTGAAAGGCCTTTGTCATGTAAAATTGTGCTATTTGGGTAAAAATTCCCATCAACAAGATATATAGCCACTCAATCCCAACAGGGGTTTCCCAATAGAAATAGCTAAACCCCAACATTACGGGTATAGCGATCATGGGAAAGTAAAGCACGATAACCATAGGGTGTTCGCTGTCTTTTAGTTTGCGAATGGCATTGTAGGCTAAACCAGCAAAAAGGGCGGAAACAATGCCAATCACCAACAAGCGCAAGTCAACATTAGTATCAAAGCCTTTGATCAAAAGGACACCTAAAAAGGATACCAGGAAGAACAGCCATTGTATTGGTTGTGTTTTCTCTTTCAAAAACCAGCTGGCAATCAGTACAGTAAAAATGGGTGACAGGTATTGAATGGTGATGGCAGCGCCTATAGGCAAATGGTGCAGCGTGTAAAAAAACAACGTGAGGGCGGTAACACCAAAAACCCCGCGAAGCACCAAATACAACTTATTGTTACCCCACATATGAATATTGTGCCTGCGCAAATAGTACACAGAAAGCAATAGCGAAATTACCGATCTAAAGAGGACAATTTCTGTTGTAGGTAGACGCTGGAGTGACTTGACTACTAAGTTCATCAAAGCAAAAAACAGCACCGAAATCAGCATGTATTTAACGCCGTCGCTCAAGGGAATACGCTTGGCCCTTTTTTTTGATAATGTAGTTGGCAAAGCGCTACCTATTCAAATGTAAAACAAATGGTAATCGCTCTGGTGCGCACACTCTGAATGCCACTCATAAAGAGCGTTCCATCCTCTACCCCAATGTTAGGCACACCAAAGGAACCTCGTAGTTGTGGTGAAAATTTGAAATACTCGAAGTAAATATCAACACCAATTCCAAACTCATATGCAAAATCGTGATTTTGCAATTTAAACAATAAGTCGTCCTCTACATTCTTTTTCGATGCTAAATCTAATGCATACTTTACACCGCCCAACACATATACCCTGTAATTACCAATGCGGTCTGATTTAAATTTTAATTCGAAAGGAAACTCAACAAATGAACTTTCCACATCGCGAAGCACGATTTCTCTAGTATTGTTTAAAGGATTTACGGCGTCAAATTCAATTCTGCGCTCGGTGGTAGCAAAAGCGGGCAAAAATCGAAGATTGAGGCGGTCGGCCAATCGAAGGTCGGAAACAATACCGATGGTATAGCCTGGGGTTACAATACTTTTGTAGCCATAATAGCCTGGAATACTCGAAAAATTCCGAACGGGATCTATGCGGAAATCCATGTAGTTCAACCCCAAATAAAAGCCAAAGTGCAAGGTCTTCGCATCGTATTTGGGTTGGTTTTGCAAGGAATTGCGTTGTCCAAATACGGCTAGGGATAGCGTCGAAAAAAAAGCAATAAAAAGGTAGTTGCGCATCTTACAGAATGCAACGGTTAAAAGCGTTGGATATTATTTGGAGGCACTGTATATTGAAGCGATGCCAAAGGTGAGCTTTCTGGCTACACCACCAGAGAAACCTACAGACTTCAACCGATCTAAAAAGGCTTTTCCATATGGAAAAGCGTCCACAGACTCTGGAAGATACGTATACGCAGAGGCATCTTTACTCACCAACTTACCCACTCGTGGCAAAATGTGATTGAAGTAAAAACGGTACAGTTGCTTAAACGGAAACGATTCAGGCTGCGAAAACTCGAGCACTAAAATGCGACCTCCAGGTTTTAATACGCGATGTATTTCGGTCAATCCTTTGTCTAGATGTTCAAAGTTTCTAACACCAAAAGCAACCGTCACCACATCGTATGAATTGGTTTCAAAGGGCAAGTTTTCAGAGTCGGCCTGCGTTAGGGTTATCATCTTTTCCAATCCCTTTTTCTTGATTTTTTGATCACCTACACGCAACATTCCCGCAGAGATATCCACACCAGTGATTTTTTGGGGTTGTAATTGCGATAGGGCAATAGCTAAGTCTGCTGTACCCGTTGCAACATCCATAATGGATTCATGCGGAACTTGTGCCGCCATTTTGACAACTTTTTTCCGCCAGCCTTTATCAATACCGAGTGACAGAAAGTGATTGAGAAAATCGTAGTTTCCAGATATGTTATCAAACATCTGAGCGACTTGCTCTTTTTTGCTTAAATCAGAATCTTTGTAAGGGGTTACCTTGGACATAACAGTTTTTTAAACGGGTGCAAAGGTAGGTGGTTTTCTATTCCTACACTATTGGTTTCATTAACATTTTCAACCTACAAGTGTTCAAACTTTTGTGTGAAGTGTGAGTAAAGGAAACTTTTGAGTTTGTTGCTTTGCAAGTAATGAGGTTTTGGCAGAAATTAAGTTTCATATTCTGATTTAGTGGTTTTTTTTTGAACGATTGATATGCATTCATAAATGTAGGAGTGTTGAATTTTAAAGCACTTAAAAACAACCAACTAAATTACACGCATATTTCCAAATTGTAGGATTTCCGGAGGTAAGCGGATAAGAAATTCGCATTATCAGCATATCTCCAGAAATGTAAGAGTATATTATTCCTAGTCGCTTAAATTCAATAAATTACACCACACAGATATCGCTAAATTATAGGAATTCGGGAGATCAGCGTATACGAATTTCAATCTTCCCAAAATGGTCTAACCAACTGCTGAATTCCACTACTTACCCGTATGGGCGCCTCTTCTATAATTCACCAAATAAACGCCAGACAAAATGAGCAAAATACCAATAAGATGCCCCCAACCCACTGATTCACCATCAACCCAGCCCGAGCCAATGGCTACAATCGGTATGAAATAAGTGACACTGGCAGAGAAGATTGGAGTGGATGACTTAATCAAAAAATTAAATAGCAGAATCGCTAATGAACTCCCAACTACACCTAAAATAGAAATGTACCCCAAACTCACCCAAGCGTTTGGATCGGTTTTCATAATATAAAAAAAGTCTGTAAACAGCAGATATACTACCGAAGGTATGGCAGCGTAAAGCAAGGCCAATAAGGTGATTTGCAACGAGGTCAAATGTGCTAATTTGTTTTTTATGGTGTTGATGCTGATGGCATACATCAATGTTGCTGAAATAGCAAAACCCGCATACCCGGCGTGCGCGGTTGGAACTGCCGTGGCTCCCGGTGCAAGCAAGTATACCGCACCACCCAATCCCAATAGCACCCCAAAAACCTGCCAAATCTTTACAGGGCTGCGAAACAAAACCACACCGATTATCATGGTAAATAAAGGCACCATTGCATTGATAATACCCACAATCGAACTATCAATTTTTGAAACTGACAATGGAAAAAAGAAATACGGAATGCCATTGCCTAGCCATCCTACAATCAGCAATGGCTTAAAATCCACTCGCTTGATGGCCTTGAAGTGTTTTGCTGCAATAAAAATAGTGAAAATAAAGGCCGTGATAATGCGAAGCGCACCAATTTGAAAGGCCGAAAAAGAAGTCAAACCTTTCTTCATCAAAATAAAAGAACTACCCCAGGTCAGCGCTAAAGCAACAAAAACAAGAACGGATGTATATTTTGATTTCATGCTTTTGTTGCTTGAAAAATACTGATAAACTAATGATGAATTTTTTGCACGCCACTATTGAAATTAGAAAATGAAGCCCACACCTACTTCAAACAAATTCCCTTCAGGTCTAGCGCTTGTGTTTTTGTTGCTCCGAATTTGGTAATTCGCCTTAAAGACCAAATTATCACTCGTATTAAAATTGACTCCTAAGGTCCAGATGGATAAGTCCCCACGAACAAAAGGATTATTGACATCATTGGGCAATAAACGACGGTCAAAGCCGGCGTGTGTATCTAGGCGCTCATATCGCACAAAAAGTGGCAACTTCATTTCTGCTTTGTCCGCAGCCCACTTTCCAGTATTGGCAAATGTTTTCCCTTTTCTGAAATACGGTAAAACGTCAATTCCATATTCAAAGAGATAGCCATAGGTTTCAGAACCCAAAACTTCTCCTGTCAATTGATGAATAAGATCTGTTTCGCCTAAAGAACCAAGTGTACCCACGGTTACAAAACGCATGTTTTTGTGGTCGTATTTAGCATATGCTGTATACAATTGAAGTAGCGCCTTTACGTCTTGGTTGTTGCCATCTACTAAAACTGTACTTCCTTGACCAGAATTCCCAACATAAGCAGACGCACTTAACGTTAGGTTTTTTATCCCATTATAATTCAACTGCGGATTGATGGCTAAGGACGTTGGCACATCCAATCGTATTTCACGACCTTGACGTACCCATGTGGCGCCAAGGTAGTTCTGGGCATTTAAACCTTGTGTTACACCTAAGGCATAACTCAAGTTTTTAGTGACACTTCCATAAAACATGGCGCCAAATTCTATCCAAGTACTCGGGGTAATAATGCGCTCAACCTCCGAGCGATTGACCGAATAAAATTGCACCGGCTCATCGTTGTTGTTGACATACCCAATAGTCAAAGGAAAGAAACCAAAGCGCGAATTGAAGCGTTTGTCGATTAAAAAATCCACAAAAGCCTCTATAACCAATTCACTGTGGCGTACCTCACTGCCCTCAAGTCCGGAATTGTCGTATAGATGCTCAATTTGTAATTCGGAATTCCAAATGATTTTGTCGGTAAACCGATATCCAAAAAAAGTGGCAAAGCGATACAAATTGGAATAGTACATTTCTAAATCACCCAACCCAACATTAGGCCCATTCTGATGACTGACATAATTGACCTCACCAAAACCGCTGATACTATAGCGCTTTTCGGAAAAGAAGATTTTCGACGCGGCAAGCGCCAAGCCGGGCTGCTGTTGGTAGGTCAACTCTTCGATGAGCTTTTTATCGGCCACCTTGTTGGTATCTGAATCAGGAGATTGCGCATTAACCCATCCAAAAGCACCAAAAAACATGATAATCCAAAGGGATACTTTATTCAGAAACATAATAATGATTTAAAAAAAAAGCCTCCAAAAAGGGAGGCCTTAGTATGATGAGACAGACAATGAATTAGTCTTCTTTATGACCGATAATTTTGTGCGCCAAGCTAGGGCTGATGCGTTCAATACCAATAAGCGTTAACCAATAGCCTACGAACAAGCCCAAAAAGATGAGCATTGAGAATCCCATTGCGAAAATGGTAACGAAAATCAAAAATCCTATAAACTGTGCCATGTTTTTTATTTTGGGCGCTAAATTACAACGCGATTACTATTTGTACAATACCAATTGAAATTTTTTGATTTTTTTTAAACGTTCTCTGAGACGACTTTTAACTGCCTTTTATTGAGCACAAAAAGAGCAATTAAACCCACAAATCCTGCCGCCATTAGCATTAACGTTTGAGAAGCGTGAACCAAAGTTGCGTACACAAGACCATTTTCTTTACTTACCTGAAGGATTTGCAAAGCGGATGAAACCAAATAATGGTATACCCCCGCGCCACCAACAGGCACAGGTATTACAATACCCAAACTCGCCGAACTCATCAAAAGCAACCCTTCGCCTGCACCGAGGTGTGCCGTGGCAGTTAGTGCATACATAGGGATGTACACAATGAGATAATACATTACCCAGATAAACAATGTATGAAGAATGAAAAACCCCTTTTCCTTCATTTTGAAAATCGTGGCAAATCCTTCTTTTAGTCCTAAAATAAAATTCCGCACCATCATAAATTTCGGGTGATTGATGATAGCATTGCGAAAAGCGAAATACACGATACCCAAAATCCCGAGGAAGGATACAAATACCCACAGCAACCAACCATAATCACTTGGCTCTCCATTGTTTGAAGCGCCAGCAAAATTGATGAACTGCATGAGATTATCAAATTGAAAAACAAATGCTAAGGCCAGCATAATCAACAGCATCACCATATCTACTACCCGCTCGACGATTACTGTGCCGAGCAACTTGTCTACAGGCACTTTTGTTACCTTATATAAAGAAGTGCAACGAGCCACCTCACCTGCTCTAGGTACGGCAAGATTGACCAAGTACCCAACCCCAACTGCATGGGCAGCATGCCACTTGGGCACCTCATACCCCATGGTGCGGAGTAAATATGTCCAGCGAATACCACGACTCACGACTGCCAAATACCCCAAAACTACCGTAAGGAAAATCAAAGTGTAGTTTGCTTTTTGTAAATCTTTCCATAGCAACGCTATATCCACCTCACCAAAAGCGAAATACAGCAACGCCACGCCAAGGAATAGAAAAAAAAGCGACTTAAGGGTTGTTTTGAGCTTCGGATTCACAATCTAGGTGAGTGTATTGTTTTCCTCATTGGGGAAAATAATGGCGGGAGAAAACTGTTTTGCTGCTTCAAAGGGCATAGAGGCATAAGATATAATAATAATGATGTCGCCTTTCTGTGCTTTTCTTGCCGCCGGACCATTCAAAGTGATTTCACCGCTTCCTGCTTGGCCTTTTATCACATAGGTGACCAATCGCTCTCCGTTATTAACATTAACAATGTGCACCTTCTCCCCTTCAATCAAATTGGCGGCTTGCATCAAAGTCTCGTCTATGGTAATACTACCGATGTAATTGAGGTCAGCACCGGTGATTTTTACGCGGTGGATTTTACTTTTTACGACTTCGATATTCATGGAAACGCTTAAAATAATGATGTAATTCGTTTTGAAAATTGATTAAAGGCTACAGCATTAGTGTATTCCCATTAATCGGGTGCAAAAGTATTAAAATAACAATTGGTTATCAATCAATCTTACATCGCCAAACCAAACCACCACAAACACCCTAACCGACTGATGATCTGACCATTCCAAAACACCTTCCAATGAATCAGCATCAGCAAAGGCGATGTATTCCACTTTAGCATCTGGAATAGCATCAAAAAAACCGATTAAATGCTGCATCAAACTTTTGGGTGAAAAGCGCTGCCAATTGGACTTGGCATATTGCATCGCATCAAAAATTGCCACTGCTTCATCTTGTTGTTGTGCAGATAGGCGCATGTTTCTGCTGCTAAGGGCCAATCCGGATGCAGCGCGTTGGGTAGGGACACATACCACTTCTATTGGGGCGTGCATTAACACTATCAGTTTCCTTACCACGGCCACTTGCTGGAAGTCCTTTTCTCCCATAAAAACGCGATTAGGCTGCACCAAATTAAAGAAATGATACAGAACAGTTGCCACGCCCTGAAAATGCCCTGGACGGTGAGCGCCTTCCATGACCGAGGCGATATTTCCCAAGTCAAATTCCATGGAAGTTACGCCGTCGGGGTAGATTTCTTGGGGGGATTCTGGTAAAAAAAGAATATCACAATTTACCTCTTTCAACAAAGCAATATCGCGTTCAGGAGTTTGGGGATAAGACGACAAATCCTGACTATTATTAAATTGAGTTGGGTTGACAAAAATGGAGCATACCACCCTGTCACAGACTTTTTGCGCTGTTTTCACCAAGGCCAGATGGCCCTCATGCAAAGCACCCATGGTAGGCACGAAGCCAATGGATTTTTTATGAGCCTGAATTTCAGCGATGACAAGTTGTAACGCAGCTTTACTCGAAAGGATTTTCATATTAAAAGAGAAAAAGGCCGCTAATCTATGACAGAAGTTTGAGTGCGCACAATTTTTTTCGTAAATTTGCACGATTTTATTTCACTAAACAGGATTTTAATGGAGAAGAAAAGAATTCTTTACGTATCGCAAGAAATTGACCCCTATCTTTCTCTCTCAGAAATCGCGAAATTTGCAATTAGTTTGCCTAAAAAAATGAATGAGCTCGGCCATGAGGTGCGAGTATTCATGCCGCGTTTCGGAGTAGTCAATGAGAGAAGACACCAACTCCACGAAGTCATCCGCTTGAGCGGTATGAACATCGTCATCAACGACATGGACCAGCCGCTTATCATCAAAGTAGCCTCCGTACCAGGGGCACGCATTCAAGTCTACTTTATAGACAACGATGATTACTTTAAGCGCAAAACTGCACTGTATGACGGTGATAACAAACTACATAAAGATAATGATGAGCGCACTGTTTTCTTTGCCAAAGGCATTATCGAAACTGTAAAGAAGCTAGGTTGGAGCCCCGACATCATACACATGCACGGTTGGATGACCTCCATGTTGCCGATGTACCTCAGAGAGCTCAACAAAGAAAATCCTTTGTTTGACAATTCTAAGTTAGTTTGTAGCGTTTACAACAATGCTTTTGAAGGCGCTTTAGGTGATAATCTCGTCAACAGCTTGAAATACGACGGCATTGAAAACGGTTCTTTAAAAAATTTAGAGACTCCCGATTTCATATCGTTATACAAAACAGCATTGAATCATAGTGATGCGGTTGTAGCTGGTTGTGAGGATATCCACGAAGACATTTTAAAGCACATCACTGAATTAAATTTACCACTTTTGGGAATGCCTGATGCGAGCGACCCAATGAAGGTAGTAGATTTTTATGAAAACGTTGTAGTGGAGGAATCCATAGCATAACTTTGCTTTATGAACATACTTTCATTTTATTTTAAAATAGCCATTATTGTAATAGTGGCTATTTTATTTTTTACTGCATGCGAAAAAGACAATGCAGATTTGGGTTTTGATGACCGCTTTAGTAACCGGGCGCAGTTGGGTACCCTCATGGAAATTCCGGTAGTTGGTTGGACACACATAGGTGATTCCACGAGAACAAGTGGCGGGGACAATCAATTTGTTGGCACCATTCAAGACCCCATTTTTGGTCGCACTGCCGCAGACGCCTATATTCAATTTGAACTTAGCCAAACCAATGTGAATTTTGGTCCTGGCGCCATTGTTGACTCAGTCAATTTTGAGGTGATTATGCCTACCATTTTCGGTAACGAAAAAGCACCTATGACTTTGAATATATATGAATCCGGTAGAGCCATCCCGCGGTCAGCTGGTGGATTTGACACCGCTGTGTACTCCAATGGCAGCCTTGACATCGGTGAACTCATATCCGAGGCAACATTTATTCCCACTCCTGTACAGCTTCCGGCAGTAGGCAACTTACTGCCCGTTCAAGGGTTTCGTATCCCATTAAATAAAGACTATTTTCAATCCAAAATCATTGATGCCTCCGCAGATCCGGCAACATCCGGTGAGTTTGCCAACAATGCTAGTTTTGTTAATTATTTCAAAGGACTTTATTTTGAAACAGTAGCAACAAACGAGGCTTTATTGCAATGGAATGTGTTACGTGGATCGTCTAGCACTTCAGGCTCGCGCATCAATATTTATTATCGCAACGAAAACAACGATACCACAGCATCCTTATTTACGCTCAACCACACAGTAAACAATTCTGTCTTTTGTTTTTATAGTCATGATTATTCATCTGCAGAATTTGATTTAGGCAATCAAGACAGTGTCAATGGCGAGGAGCATTTTTTCATCCAAGCACTTGCGGGTGTGGAAACCCGCATAAGATTTGAGGGGTTGAAGGCTTTGAGAGATTCCGGATTCATTATAAATTACGCAGAACTAAATATCCCCGTGAGAAGTGGCTCATTAGTGAGTGGCATTGCCGGACTTAATAGCCTTCAAGTGTTCACAAGACCCACCGACGCCGAAGTTCCACAAAGAATTAAGGACAGCGATGAACCAATGGGTGGACAAACTCATGTGGGTGGCAATTTGACCCGCAACGAAGTGCGACGGTTGAATTATCGTTTTCGCTTGACGCGACACATCAATGAAATCATTTACAAGGACAACATACCTGAGACCATCAGCTTGCGTGCCATTCAAAACCAGGCCTACCAACGCTCGGTACTCAACGGTACCGGTTTTAATGATGACCCTGCAACACTTAAAATCTACTACACAAAACCGTAGACTCGTAAAAGAAAACACATCTTGGAAAAACGGGAATTGGTTTTCTACAAATTCAAACAATATAATCATTCATTAACACAACAGTAGCCGCAAAAAACAAGTAGACTTGGGTATATTTGCAGCTTTGTTAAAACAAATAATTATGTGCGGAATAGTTGGCTACATTGGGCATCGCGAGGCGTATCCCATTTTGATAAAAGGATTGAAGAGACTAGAATACAGAGGGTACGATAGTGCCGGTGTAGCTCTTTATTGCAACGAAGAAATCAATCTCTACAAGAAAAAGGGAAAAGTAATTGATTTAGAGAACGAAGCAAACGGGAAAAACCAAGGAGGAACAATTGGCATTGCACACACGCGATGGGCCACGCATGGAGAACCGAGCGACGTTAATTCACACCCACACTCCTCAAATTCAGGCAACCTCACCCTTATTCACAACGGTATTATTGAGAATTACGCCACTATCAAAGCGGCACTTATCAACCGTGGATTTAAATTTCATTCAGAAACCGATACAGAAGTATTAGTAAATCTGATTGAAGACGTACAAAATCAACAACAATGCTCTCTAATTCGCGCTACGCGTATTGCATTGAACCAGGTTGTAGGAGCCTATGCCATAGCTGTTTTTGACAAAAACCACCCATCCATGGTGGTTACCGCGCGTGTTGGTAGTCCTTTGGTTATTGGTGTTGGTAAAGATGAGTATTTCATCGCCTCTGATGCCACCCCATTTTTGGAGTACACCAAAAGCGCTGTCTACCTTGAAGACGGTGAAATGGCCATTATGGACTTGGATTATGGCTTGCGCGTTAAAACCATTGCCACCAATAAAGTTAAAGATCCTTATGTAACGCAGTTACAAATGGATTTGGCGAGTATTGAAAAAGGTGGTTATGAGCACTTCATGCTAAAGGAAATCTACGAACAACCCAAATCCATAACAGACACTTTCCGTGGCCGTTTATTGGCCGACCAAGGGTTGATTAAAATGGGTGGTCTCTTCGAATACACAGAAAAGTTCATGAAGGCCAACCGCATCATTATTGTTGGTTGCGGTACGAGTTGGCATGCCGGTCTTGTAGGTGAATACCTCTTCGAGGACTTAGCGCGCATTCCAGTTGAGGTTGAGTATGCGAGTGAGTTCCGCTATCGCAATCCCGTTATCACGTCCGATGATGTGGTTATTGCCATCTCTCAGTCAGGAGAAACAGCAGATACGCTGGCGGCAATCAAAATGGCCAAAGAAGCTGGTGCAACCATCTTTGGTATTTGCAACGTCGTAGGATCCTCCATTGCTCGCGAAACACACGCAGGTGCTTACACGCACGCCGGTCCAGAAATTGGCGTTGCCTCCACCAAAGCTTTTACAGCACAAGTCACCGTTTTGACTATGTTGGCACTAGAGCTTGCCAACCAAAAGGGATTGATTAGCAAGAGTAAATACCACGAACACTTGGTAGAACTTGAAAGCATTCCAGCAAAAATTGCCAAAATGCTTGAGTCCGATGCAAAAGTAAAATACATTGCTAGCATTTTTAAAGACGCCACAAACTGTTTGTACCTCGGTCGCGGGTATAACTTCCCAGTTGCGCTTGAAGGTGCTTTAAAGCTAAAAGAGATTTCCTATATCCATGCCGAAGGCTATCCCGCAGCAGAGATGAAGCACGGACCTATAGCACTCATAGATAGCGAAATGCCTGTGTTTGTTATTGCCCCTAAAAACGGACAATACGAAAAAGTAGTGAGCAATGTGCAAGAGGTAAAAGCACGTAGTGGACGGATTATCGCCATCGTAACAGAAGGTGACGAAACCATGAAAGATATCGCTGAATTCACCATTGAGGTACCCGATACTCACGAGGCACTCACGCCACTGTTGACAACCATCCCGCTACAATTATTGTCGTATCACATTGCCGTTATGCGCGGTTGTAATGTTGACCAGCCAAGAAACTTAGCAAAATCGGTTACTGTCGAATAATTGCAATACTATAAACTCAAAGCCCCAATACAGTTGGGGCTTTTTTTTTACAACAAAAAGAAATTTATACGCTTGTTTAACGCCTGCAATTCTTTTATCCTGCTTGCCCCAGCAAGTTTCAATTACTCACTCAATCCATTGACAAATCAATTGTAATTCAGTTTTCAGGAAAGATCTTTGGTTCAAAAAAACAAATCAACAAAAAAAAAGTAGCGCACGCGCACAAGATTGTTGACTAACGTCCCCTTTGGCTCCTTTGCAGGAGTTCCTTCCTCTCCTAAATGCGGCCTTTCTGGTCATTTAGAGCAAAACGCGACAAAACTCCTGATTCAAAATCTATAGTTGTGGTTGGTAAACAAGTTGCTTTCTAGGGCGTTTCAAGAAGAAAATGCAGGTACTAGTAGCAAAAAGACGAATAACTGAAAAAAGTCACATAACGGCAAGGATAAAACCTCTAAATTTGTCGCCCTAATTGTCTAACTCAAAATAAACTCAATGACAGACAAAGGCCTTAAACCCGCCGGAGCTTCACTCAGTGAATACGGCATCAAAAACGCGACTACCCACTGGAACCTCGGTTGGGAAGAGCTTGCAAAAATCTCAGTAGAGAAAGGCTTTGCACAAAAAACATCATCAGGAGCCATAGCAGTAGACACCGGTGAATTTACTGGGCGATCGCCCAAAGATCGCTTTATTGTGAAGGATGACTTGACCAAAGACGCCGTTTGGTGGGGAGACATCAATATCCCCTTTGATGCGGAAAAATTCGATGCATTAGAAGCCCGTGTGGTTGCTTTTCTCGAAGGCAAAGAACTTTATGCTCGTGACGTGTATGCTTGTGCAGATGAGCGTTACCGTTTAAAAGCACGTGTCATCACGCAACTTCCTTGGATGAATCAGTTTGTTTACAACATGTTTTTGCGCCCTACGGAAGATGAGTTGAAAAATTTTGAACCCGAATGGGTCATCATCAATGCTCCAGAATTTAAAGCCGTACCCGAGCGCGATGGTACGCGTCAACACAATTTCGCCATTATCAATTTCACTAAAAAACGCATTATTGTTGGTGGAACGGGATATACTGGTGAAATTAAAAAAGGCGTATTTTCTGCTTTAAACTTTATATTACCCCATTTAAAAAATACTTTGAGCATGCATTGCTCCGCCAATGTGGGTAAGAATGGAGATACAGCAATTTTCTTTGGGTTGTCTGGAACGGGGAAAACTACCCTTTCTGCCGATCCAGAAAGAAAACTTATCGGAGACGACGAACACGGTTGGTCAGATGATAACACCGTTTTCAACTTTGAAGGTGGTTGTTATGCCAAAGCAATCGACTTGAGCGCTGAAAAAGAGCCCGATATTTTCAACGCTATTAAGCCCGGTGCCATTTTAGAAAACATCATGTTTAAAGAAGGTACGAACGAAGTTGACTTCCACGACAGTAGCAAAACAGAGAACACAAGAGTTTCTTATCCCATTTATCATATTGATGGTATTCAGGAAAACTCTATTGGAAAAAACCCAAAAAACATTTTCTTCCTTACTGCTGATGCCTTTGGCGTTTTGCCTCCAATTTCCAAGTTAACACCAGGTCAAGCGATGTATCACTTTATTTCAGGATACACGGCTAAGGTTGCTGGTACGGAAGTCGGTGTAACAGAACCACAGCCGAGCTTCTCTGCTTGCTTTGGAGCGGCATTTATGCCTTTACACCCAACGAAGTATGCTGAAATGTTGGGTAAAAAAATGCAAGATGCTGGTGTCAATGTTTGGTTAGTCAACACAGGCTGGTCGGGTGGCAGCTATGGCGTTGGAGCACGTATTAAACTCAAATACACGCGCGCCATGATTACCGCAGCTCTAAATGGTGAATTAAACGATATCGAATTTAAGCAACACAAAGTATTTGGACTGGCCATGCCTACCACTTGCCCTGGTGTTCCCGATGAAATCTTATTCCCAAGAAATACATGGGCTGACAAAAACAAATACGACGAAGTAGCCAATGATTTGGCCAATCGCTTCAATAAAAACTTTGAAAAATATGCGGATTACGCAAGTGAAGAACTACTTGCCGGCGCACCCAAAGCAATTGTTTTGAGCTAATGGCAATACAGTTGTTTGGTTTTCAAATTTGAAGAACACCTCCTTTAAAAGACCCTGGTTTTCCAGGGTCTTTTTTTTGCTTGTGGTCGAAACTAGCTATACCTTTGCTGAAACTGGACTTTATGCAACGATTTTTCAATCTTCTTCTAGTACCCTTTGCTTTTTCCGGTGCATTGGCACAAAGCGATTACACCAATGTATCTATCACCTCCGGAATTTTTCAAACTGGACCATGCGAGCCCTCAATTGCCATACTGCCCAATGATCCCTCAAAAATAGTCGTAGGCAGCGTTTTGAATGGCGTACACTACTCAAATGATACCGGACTTACTTGGCGCTCCTATAGACTTGTGGCGGAAAATGGCGTTTGGGGAGATCCCGTCATCGTGGCAGACGACAGCAACCACTTTTACTTTTTCCACCTCAGCGACCCCGAAGGCACCAATTGGAAATCGGAACACATCCTCGACCGCATCGTGGTGCAGCGATCTGATGACTTTGGCGCAAGTTTTCCCCATGAAAGCTATTTGGGACACAATCGACCGAAAAAACAAGACAAACCTTGGGCTGTGGTCTCGCCAACAAGCCAAGAATTGTTTTGCACGTGGACCGAATTCGATGCCTATAAAAGCAGTGCACCAGAAGACAAGTCGCGCATACGTTTCAGCAAAAGCAGCCCCGGCGGTTTAGAATGGACAGAAGCGATTACCATTAGCCATTTTGAAGGAGGGTGTATGGATGATGCTTACACCACCGAGGGCGCCGTACCTGCTGTGGGAACCAACCAAGAAGTTTATGTTGCTTGGGCTTGGAATGAGAAAATCTGGTTGAACCGGTCATTGGATAATGGCGCCACTTGGGAGCCTCAAGAAACACCAATTGCAGATCAAGTAGGTGGGTGGAAAATCAGCATCCCCGGTGTACCGAGAGCCAATGGTTTTCCCGTCACCGTTGTTGACCACAGCGATGGTCCTTACAGAGGTTCTATTTACGTGCTCTTCTCAGATGCTCGAAATGGCACCGACAACCAAGATATCTTTTTAGTCCTTTCTAGAGATCGTGGGGAAACGTGGTCTGAACCCATTCGTGTAAATAACGACACCACTGAAAGGCATCAATTTTTCCCATGGCTGACTGTTGACTCAAAAACAGGTGTATTGTATGCAATATTCTATGATCGCAGAAACCACTCCGACAACCAAACTGATGTGTACCTAGCTAGTAGCACAGATGGTGGACATACATGGGAGAACGAGCGCATTTCAGAAAAACCATTTTTGCCTTTCGGCGATGTGTTTTTCGGTGATTACAACAATATAGCAGCTGTAGACGGCATTATTCGTCCGGTTTGGACACGGTATGACAACAAGCGATTGACCATCATGACAGCCCTTATTAACAAAAAGAAAACAGCGAAATGAACGCACTTATCGTCTCAACCTCAAAAATTTATGGATCACCCTACTTGGCCTATTTAGAAAAACCAGTGAAAGCCTTTTTTAAGGACAAACGCCAGCTCCTCTTTATTCCGTTTGCCAGACCAGGCGGCATCACTTGGGACGCTTACACCGCATTGGCTGCGGAGAAATTTGCAGCATTTGGACTCAACCTTAAAGGGATACATGAATTTGAGGACATGTCAGAAGCATTAAAATCAGCCGACGGCGTTTTTACAGGTGGCGGCAATACCTTTCTATTGTTGAAAACCTTGTATGACCACAACCTTGTTACCCCCCTCTCGGCAGCTGTAAAAAGTGGTCAAATTGCCTACATGGGTTCTAGCGCAGGATCTAATATCACAGGTCTTACTATTGGCACCACCAATGATATGCCCATCGTTCACCCACCCACCCATGATGCCTTACAGTTGCTTCCCGTAAACATCAACCCACACTATTTAGACCCCATACCCGATAGTACGCATATGGGTGAAACTCGCGAACAGCGGATTAATGAATTTCACCATTGTAACGACCAACACGTTTGGGGTTTGCGCGAAGGCAGTTGGCTACATGTACGTCCCGATATCGTTACACTGGAAGGCCCACATACCGCTCGTTTGTTTCGAAAGAATCAAGCCCCCATTGAAATAGCCCCGGGAGAAGTAAACCTAACACTTTAAAACTAGCCTGATTCAAAAAGTCCCTTTCTGCCAAATACTGACTATTCGTGAGATTTTTAAATCTTCAAAAACAATTAGTTAGTCCCGATCTAGCCCCCCCCTCCGCTTCGGTGTTGATTGAAACTAACCTTTTCGGAGGGGGGTTACATAAACCCAGAAAGATAATCTTAACCTAGCTTTATAGATACTGGTAAAAGTTGTTTTTGCAACAGTATTGCAAAAAGGTAAAAAGCCGTACTTTTGCAACGAAATTGCAACAAGTAAATAATGCTGTTTAGCGAACGAGATATTTTCCACTCTTCTTTTCTTTCCGTTGTCCTCGTGTCCATGTTCCTGATTTTGGGTAGTAACGCATTTGGACAACATACGGGCAATGGCATTTCAGGAAAAATATCTAGTGTGAGCGGGGCCATTCCCGCAGCCATAATTGAAATCAACCACCCACCCTTTCAAGTAATTACCGACAGTTCTGGTTATTACCAAATTCCTCATTTATTGCCAGGAAAATATTCGCTTATCATTTACGCGGAAGGTTTTGTAACACAAGTTCACGAGATTGATGTGGTTGAAAGTCATCAAACCTATAATTTTTTGTTGACACTGCAACACACCCAATTGTCGACAGTAAGTGTTGTTGGAAGTGCAAAAATAGAAAGTCCCCAAGCTACCACATTGCAAGAAATACAGTTGGATCGTGAATATTTTGAAAAGCAAAATGCCATAAATTTTTCGCAATCGCTCGAGAAAAATCCGGGTCTTTCCACCATCAACACAGGTGTTGGAATAGGGAAGCCCGTAATTCGTGGGATGAGTTTCAATAGGATTCTCATCAACGACAGAGGCATAAAACAAGAAGGGCAGCAATGGGGCGCCGACCACGGACTTGAAATTGACCCATTCAATGTAGATGAGGTGAGCATTGTAAAAGGACCCGCCTCTTTGATTTACGGCGCAGACGGTATGGGTGGGGTAATTAACCTATTGCCAGGGACAAGGCCTAAAAACGACACTTTGTTCAGTACCATCACCTCCGCATACCAATCTGTAAATGACTTATATGCCACTTCGATCAGCACAGAGGCCAAACGCGGTAAATGGCATATTTCAGGACGCTTTACCCATCAAAACTTTGGAAATTATCGCGTACCAGCCGAAAACTTTACCTATGCTGGGTTTGTGTTACCCATTTTTGACAATCGCCTGACCAATACTGCTGGACGTGAACACCACTTTAGCACACAAGCCACTTATGTTGGCAAAACCTTTGAAAGTTCACTGACTGTCAGTCAATTTCAACAAAATGCCGGACTATTTGTAGGAGCCGTTGGAATACCAAACAGCAACAACTTAAGGCATTTTGGAGAACAACGGAATGTCGCCTTACCGAATCAAAACAACCGCCACCTCAAGGTGATTTCCAACAACACTATTCGCATATCTGAAAGCGACTATCTGGAGATAGACTTGGGATTTCAACGAAATGAACGGGAGGAAAACTCACTGCCACACACCCATGGATATGGTCCAGAAATCACTAGTAATTTGGCATTAGGCCTGTATCTCAATACCATTACCGCCAATATCCGTTATCACAAACAAATCAACACCGCCACAAAAAGTATTTTAGGTGTTCAAATACAGTCCATGAGCAATCAGTTTGACGGATTTGAATTTTTGGTTCCCGAGTTTACCTCCCATCAAAGTGGTGCATTCTACTTTATTGAAAATCAAACAACACAACAACTAGCCCTAACCGTTGGCGCTCGAATAGATGCAGCGCAACACCGCATTACCCAACACGAACAGCCCATTTATCGCAACCGCGTTTTCACCGGGGAATACGATTTGCGCAACCCTGATATTTTTCGTGAAATGGGAAACATTAGCGGTAGTGTAGGAGCGCGATATGAATGGACGGCAAACACCACAATAAAAGCCAATTTGGGCAGTAGTTTTCGCATGCCCACACCTACAGAACTAAGCATGAATGGGGTGCATCACGGCAATTTTAGGCACGAGGTAGGCAATGCCAATCTAACGCCAGAACGGGGGTATCAAATTGATGTAAACATCGTTCACAAACGCAACAGATGGAGCTTTACAGTATCGCCTTTCTGGGGGTATTACGACGATTTCATTTACTTAGCCCCATCCGTTCGATTTTCCCCCTTGCCGGGAGCTGGCGCATTTTGGGAGTATAAGCAACACCATGCAATTTTCACAGGTGGCGAAGCCTTGGCTACATTAGAGTTATGGGATGGCATGTTACTTACTGCTGGTTTTGAGTATGTTTGGAATTTGAATTTAGAAACAGGATTGCCCCTACCCCTTACCCCACCACTGAGTACACTTTTACAAGCGGAATATCAATTTTTCACCGGGCGTTCCAAAAAAACGCGACTCAGTTTTTTCATTGACTACCGCATAGCAGCAGCCCAAAACCGTACGGATAGAAATGAACGGACAACGCCCGGTTACCAACTACTCGACGCAGGAGTTCAATGGCGCTATCACCACCTAAAACTACAGCTGTCTGGTGCCAATTTGGCCAACACCAATTATTTCAATCACCTCAGCCGCTATCGTTTGATCAACCTTCCAGAACCTGGCAGGAATGTGTCTCTTCGTTTGATTGTGCCTATTGGCATCCTCTAAAGCAGCCCCGACTTTCTTCATGTTTCACAAACAAAAGTTTGCGTCAAAGGTTATTCATTACTAAAAGATAACACCCATGTTTGGACTATTTAAGAAAAAGAGCGAAATCGAAAAACTATCTGAGCAATATCAAAAATTATTGAATCAAGCGCATGCGCTTTCTCATAAAGACAGAGCTGCGAGTGATAAGATGGCTGCTGAAGCGGAAGAAGTTGCCAAAAAGATAGATGCACTGCGAGCCGCAGGGAAGTAATAGAAACGTATTTCGATGCAAAAAAGCTAGGGCAATTTGTTTGCACCTAGCTTTTTTTTTGATTTTTCCCAATTCTACAATCATTTATCGCAATCTTGGATCTAGTACCGCATAGGCTAAATCCACCAAAAATTGGATGATTACAAAAATAAAGGAAATCAGCAAAACGGCGCCCATGACAACCGGGAGATCTA
>JAIULY010000023.1 GCA_022565875.1 Schleiferiaceae bacterium
ACGCTAGCCAAAGTAAACTACCAAATCCATACAGACGCTATAAAAGAAAATCTGGTACCCAAAGAAATTACCAAGCAACAGGAAAATTTTGTTTATGCCAACGAAGCGGATTTATTGAATGTGGCTCTATTCGGTATTACAGCCAAAGATTGGCGGGAAATCACCCCCAACCCAAAAGGCAATATCAGAGATTATGCGACATTAGAGCAGTTAGTTGTTTTAAGCAATATGGAGAGTATAAATGCATTGCTTATCCGGCAAAAATTGCCACAAAATGAACGCCTTATTGAACTGAATAAAGTAGCTATTACCCAAATGAAGTCTTTGCTAGAGAGTAGTTCAATGAAAAAATTAAACTAGAGGATAAAGAAAAAAATGATTTATCACAAGCCTCATCAAAAAGAATTGCGTGGGTATTGCACCGAGGAGGTTGAAGTATATCCAAGTGCCACTGCAGAAGGCATGACCACCCTCGACCACATCAACTGCCTGTGCCGCAATGGTGAAAATGCTTTTGTGTGGCAAAACTACGGCGTATCGTGTCACAACTTTGAGTAACTTTACTTCTACCACCCCGATTACCTGAGCAACACCGAATACGTAACCGACGCCGGCGGCTACGTGTACCAATACCTCTTCTACAGCCCCTTCGGCGAAAGTTTGTATTCACAGCATGCGCAGACCGGGGAGTACAACACGCCGCATCGGTTTAATGCTAAGGAGTTTGACGTGGAACCGACCAACGGGAGCTCGCGAACACCTTTGAAAATTAAAGAGAAAAGTAAGCGCCCCGAGATCTCTTTCCTCGTTTGCTCACTGTGCTCTTTAATTTGCAAAGGTGTTCGCTATCTCCATTTGGTCGGTTGCTCACTGTTCTCTTTAATTTTCAAAGGTGTTCGCGAACTCCCGTTGGTCGGTTCAACATCCAATTCCTTCGCATTAAACCGATGCGGCGTATTGTACTCCCCGGTCTGCGCATGTTGTGAGTAGAGGCTTTCGCCGAAGGGGCTGTAGAAGAGGTATTGGTACACGTAGCCGCCGGCGTCGGTTACGTATTCGGTGTTGTAGCCAGTTTTTCATTCATCTAATCGGTTTTTTAAATCCATTCGTCTGTGTAATATTCTTGTTATTTCTATTGGCTTATTTTTTTGTGTCCGATAAAAAATAATATGCTTTTCTGCTTTAAGTCCTAATAAGTCATTTTTAATGCCTTCATATTTTTTTCCTAATTCAGGCTGATTTGCAATTTCTTGACACCTAGATAAAAGTAAGTAATAGTATCTGTCGGCTTGTTGTTCTGACCATTCTTCTGTAGTGTATTCCCAAATATTTTCTAAGTCTTCAACGGCTTTGTTTGTCAATTTATAACTTGCCATTGCTGTTTCTTTTAGCTTTTAATTGTTTAAGGTGCTTTTCAGCGTCAAAGTCGTGTGCTATTCCACTATCAATTCCCTGTTGAATAGCATTTCGTAAAGCAATAACTTTACTTTCTTCATTTTCTAAAAGTCGTAGTCCAGCACGAATTACTTCACTTACATTTTTGTATCGTCCAGCTGAAACTTGTGTCTGCACAAATTGGTCAAAATAATTTCCTAATGATATTGATGTATTCTTCATACCTTTAAATTTTATACAAAAATACCAATTTTTGGTAATACAGAAAATTTTTTCGGAATTTCGTTCGTCAAAATTGGCTACAACGGATCCAACACGTGCTGCGTAGCGCCGAGTTGTTGGCTGTTCCGGAGTATCCTTTCGCCGCTTGGCTTCTTTTTTGGGTTCCTGAGCGGAGCCGAAGGAGGGTTCCTGAGCGGAGTCGAAGGATTTATGAAGCGTGTTCCGTTTGCAAATAAACAACATTTTCTATAGTGTAGAAATAAAAAAACACCCCACAAACCATAAGTTTGTGGGGTGTTCTAAAAAAAAACTTTTTGATGCCATGTTGTTACATCAAGCTCAATCTCCGGCTAACAATGCCGTTCTCGGTTTGTATTTGTAAAATATACACTCCTTTGGCGTAAGCGCCTAAGTCAAGTGTTTTGCGATATAGCGCACTCGCTCTTTCAGTGGCCTCCTCAACAATCACTTGACCTGTTGGACTCAACACGCGCAGATACATTTCTTGTACCCCTTCCATTTCAAACTCAACATGGAACTGTCCGGTACTTGGGTTGGGGAATACATTTAGACTAGCTTCCATCGCAAAGTTCTCAGTAGAAATACCTGCTATGGTAAGGTTTCGCACTACGGTGTCATTACCACAGGCGCCCTCAGCTACAAACGTAACTGTATAAGTGCCATTTGTCAAATAGGTATTTGATGCTGTAAGGCCTGTTCCTGTGTTGCCATCTCCAAAATCCCATGTGAAGTTTGTGCCCACAGATCCGGCCGCGTCAAAGTTTACTTCAAAGCCGTTAGGACCTAGACCCGTGCCACTAGCCAAATCATCCACGAAAGTGGCAAAAGCCGTATCTGTACTTGGATACAAGGTGATGCTATCACCATCTATTTGACAAGGAACGCCGGTGCTTACCAAAACGTCGTAGTAATAATAATAGAAGTCTGGACTAAAGGTGTTGCCAGTAATCACGAACTCATTGTTACTAGAGCTATAGGGGTAAACCGCTCCGCCACCATTACGCAGCAACCCACCTACTGTAGAGTTGGTATTGGCACCAAATTGATAATCTCCCGGCTGTAATGTGAGACCTAAACTAATACGAACTGGCTGCCCTGGAGCAGAAGGTGCCGGGACAGATATAGTTTGCGTAATTATAGGAGCTGAGCCAGTAGGTAACGGACGAATCTCAATATTTAAATCGCCCGCACTTCCAGGATAAATTGTAGCCTCCTCTATAGTTACTTCATCATTTACGGTGATTAAAAGTGACTGCGCAGAAAGAGCTGTAAAGTTGGTTACAGCACCAATAGTCGTGTCTTTGGGTCCTACATTTTCAAAACCACCTGCTACAGGTGAAATAAAGTATTGTGTAGGTGCAGAAATAGTACCCACTTGAATACTGTCTCCTGTCCCAATCAAATTGCTATTGGCATCAAACCACTCGTTGTTTCTTCTGTCGATAAACGGTGTATATAACCAAACTTGCTCGCCTGGACAAAGTGTGTCTTTATCCGCCAAAATTATTGATGGCGCTATGGAAGCGATGTTGTAGAAGTCGGTAATATTGTTGTTTGACAAATCTTGATCTAGTGAATAGTCTACCTCAACACTCATATTCAAAATACCGCCATTGGCGAAATTGATGAACCCGATAAATACCGAGTCTGTGGCGCCACTCAGGAGTGTGCCCGTGTAGGCTGTCGAGAGGGTTTGCGCAAAGGGTGCTGTAATGGTTGCGTTTACATCAAAATTGTTGGCGTCTAGTGTTCCTACATTTCTAATAAGAGCAGAAACCGCTAAAATAGAATCGCCACAGCCATTGTTTATAGGCGAAAGCACTTCTACCAAGTCGATGTCATACTCTGTGGGCAAACAGAAAGTAAGCGGACCAGCCCAACCTGCACTGAACCCACTTCCAGTGGCTGAACAATTGGCGCGAACATACGCGTCATAACAATCACCAGGGGTAAGTCCAGTAATGGTAAACGGATTTGAGTTGGCGGCAATGGTGTTGGCTCCAGCGGTACCTTGGGTAAAGCCTACCGGCCCCCATTCAATTTCCCATTCTGACACATTGCCTGTTTGCAGCCATTCTAATGTTGCTGTGGTTGGTGTATTAGCTGTGGTGTCCAAATCAATAGGTGTTGGACATGCAGGAGCTTCAGCTACGCTAATGTCGTCAATGGCATACTGTCCTGAAGTCCCATTTCCACGAATTCCCACAAAACGAATTTTTGTTTCGTCAGATTTATAATTAACTAATGGAATGATAGCTTCTTCAAATGGATCAGCTTGTGCCGTTTGTACATTTTGGGTTACCGCAAATACGCTATCCCATTGCTGAGTCGTTTCATTGAATACCTCTGCACGGAACTCATTCAAATTGTTGCCAAATACATGGTAGAAGAAACGCAACTCAGGATTACTCAAGGAATCAGTATTGATGGCTGGCAGTGAAAAAATAGCCTCACTGTTTGCCGTACCTGATGCGCGAACAAAAGCATATTTTAATGAATTGTTGGCACCTTGTAAAGGACCTGAGGTGTTTGGAATAGGGCTAGCGCCCTCACCTATTTCCCAAAGATAGTTCACATTGGTTGATGTAAAGTCATAACACAGCTCTAATGTTCCAGGCATTGGGCCTTCTGTCCACGTTTCAAAACCTTGGAAATAAGGTGCGTTTAAAGAAGTACATTCGGTACAGAAAGTAAAAGGCCCCACAACAATAGACATACCATCACCATTTGCAGTACAATCTAATTGAACATAAATATCGTAACAAGTACTACCCTGCAGGCCTCCCAACAACAAGGTATCTCCAGTGTGCGTGAGCATTGTACCCGTTCCTGGAACAAATCCAGTAGGACCCCACTCGATATCATAAGTGCCATTGGACCCAATAATAGTGAATCCAAATGTAGCACTTGTATCCGTTGCACTCACCAAATTAACACCCGGTGGTGGGCAGGGTGGTGGAGCAAACTCTATGGCTCCAGGAGAAGGTAGTGCTAGTCGTGGATTTCCGAAGAAGTCTGTAGGAACAATCGAAAGTAAGTTTTGGCCAATTGCAGCCATTACAGCACTTGTTGGTGTCAGGTCTCCTGTGTTCAAACTCACAAAGAATGGATCTGTCTCAACAGAACTTACATCATCTCCTGTAGCATTTGTCCAGTCCGTAAGCGTTATCTGGCCAGTTGTGCGAAAACCTATACCCGTTGCATTTGGGCCAATAAAGAAGCCGTTATTATTGGAGTTGAAGTTGGTAACTGTCGCGGTATTCACACGAATGGCATACTGCAATCCTGTGGTGTTTCTATCCATGTAGAAGATATTATTAAATACCTCTAAGTTATCATTAGATGCTGTAGTGGTATAGAAACCGTATGTTGCTTGGGTACGTGACGTTGTGCCGTCTAAAACCACTGTATTGTGGTAGTAGTTTGACCAAGCAGCTGCATTGTATATGCCATAATGAATGCCTCCAGCATCAAACCCATATATCTTGTTGTTAAACACCAAGGTTGGAGCAGCTTGTGTTGCACCTGCATTATTAGATATACCATAAATAGTAGATGTAGACCCAGTGCTTCCACCCGTAAGATTAAAGATTCGGTTGTTCGATATGATCACACCGTCCGAAGATCCAGTTAAATATATTGGTCGAACAATTCCAGTGGCAGAACGATTAGGTCGCGACAAGACGTTACCATCAATCAAAGTATTTATAGCACTCGTGGCTCGAATTCCCCATAGGTGAAAATCAGTAAAGGCGTTGTTGCGCACAATATTACCTTGAGAGCCGCCTGCTGTGTTTCCAATAATAATTACACCTGAATAAGCCCCACCATTAGCATCTCCAATAAAAGTATTATTTTCTATAAGGTTGAAGTTTCCATTGTTTCCAGCAGTTGTGACACTTGTGTTCGTGTTAGACATAACAACACCCGCCGAATTGTTTACTAAAGTGCTCGTAACACTACTCACATCAATTATGCAGTTTTTAATGGTATTGCTGTCGGCTGTCTCGTTAAACCAAAAACCCCATCCGAAGGTGTTATCCAACGTTTTCACAACCAAGCTGTCAAAAGTAATGTGATTGGTGTTAATTAATTCAATAATAGCCCTGTCAGAAGTAGTGTTGCTAAATTCAATGGTTTCCCCATTTCCATTTATCGTAAGGAACGCTGCCGCATTGAAAGGTACATTGTCAAAGACTAATCGTTCATTGTATGGCCCAGACCCAGGAACAACATTTAGTGTTACAGGCCCTAAAATTCCAGCGCACTCTATAGAGGTGATGAATTCTGTAAATGACTGAAAGTTGGTTCCTGCTGTTGGCGAATTGGAGTTTATGGTATAAACACCAGCCGCAAGTGGCGTGCCCAATGCATCCACACGAACGCTTGTAGAGGTGTCAGCAGATGAACCACATGTGACAATTAAACGGTAGAACATAGTGTCTGTAACTGTAAGTAAAATACTAGGAGCTGTGTCATTCACCATATTTGCCCAAGCTATACCATCTAAAGAAGACTGCCACTGATATTGGGTGCCTTGTCCAAATGATATATTAGTGGCTGATAATGCTGTGCTTTGACCAACACATACTTGTTGTGGGGTAGCAACTGCAGAATCTACCGTTGCCGTAGCACAAGGAGCAAGACTAATAGGCCCGCTGATGGTCGCTGAAATCTCAGCTTGCGTCAACGCGCGATTGTAGATGCGAAATTCATCCATCAGTCCGCTTAGATTTGAGCTAGAACCATAAGCCCCCACTTTAAAATCTGTCCCTGACAATACAATGGGCGTAGGAACAGGAACGGTCTCATCTAATACTCCATTCACATACGATTTTAAATCGCCTGCTGTAGCGTCATAAACAAAATGAGTATACGTGGGCGCTGTTGTAGCAGCGTTGTTAGCCGTGATATCTGGCATACCTGTAGCTCTAAGGAGCCAATTGTTTGCACCAGCAACACCATTAGTAAAGCAGCGCATACTACCCGCAGACAGGTCGCCAAAGATGTACCAAAGCGTTGAGCCAGGGTCAATATTGCTAGTCCAAAAGCCTATAGTCCAAGAGCCAGTAAAGTTTGTAGCCCAACCGGTGCTGACGAAGTCTGTACCACTATTAGTCCCTGTGCCAACCAATGCTGTGGCAAACAAACCTGTGCCACCCACACTCATGCCTGTGCCAGTAATACTAGCCGGGTTGGTGCCAACGGGCGATGAGGCATCGTTTACTATAGATGGACCTGTATCGAATTTGTAATACATCAACTCCGGTAGACCTTGCGCTTGCACGCCTACCCAAGTTAAAACAGCTAAGATGAGAAGTGTAACCTGTCTTTTCATGTGTTTTTATAATTTGTTTTGTACTTGTTTCGTGCAAAAATACAAAAACTAAACAACAATACACCTGAATAGCAATAGGTTACAGTCAATGCAGCTAAAATAAGAAAGAAAAAAACTACTATAGAGACAGGCTAAATCGTACTAAATTAGATTACATATACGATTTTCTGTCATATCTTTTTCTTTTTACTGAAAAGCGTTGTCGGAAATCAAAATTCAGGAGGTAAAAAACAAGGTAATTCGGGTATGCTTTGTAAGAAAAAAGAATTTTCCACACCTCTATATCTTAAACAATGCAGCAGCAATTCCATCACTTAAAAAGCGATGCGCTTCGGGAATTCGCAGCCGCCCTTCATCGGTTATTAGCAGCTTTTGCTGAACTAACTTTTCTACTGATTTCTGAAAATGCTGGACGATGCCTGGTGAAAATCGACTGACTACAGCCCCCTCTTGTATGCCCCACTGTGTGCGAAGACCGGTCATCACATACTCATTGTACTGATTTGCCTCTGTAAGTATCTCTTCTTCATAGTAATTCAAATCACTAGTCCGCAGTGCTTTTTGGTACTTGCCGTTGTTGGCTACATTCCATCGCCGCACATATCCATCAAAGGAGTGAGCACTGGGCCCGATTCCGATATAGGGTATGCCTTGCCAATAAGAGGTGTTGTGAACCGCATACCGGTTGGGCAAGGCAAAATTGGAAACTTCGTATTGCTCCATCCCCACTTGCTTGGTAGCTACTACTAACTGCTCATACTGATGCTCATACCGCTGCTCTGTTGCAGGCGCAACGGTTCCTTTGTTTACAAAATGCGCTAAGGCTGTCCCTTGCTCAACGGTAAGTGCATAGGCAGACAAATGAGGCGGTTGGTGCTGCAAGGCTTTTTCTAAGTCTACGGCCCAATCGCCATCAGTATTCACAGGCACGCCATAAATCAAATCAATGGAGTAATTGGAAAACCCAGCGTCTTTAATCAAGGGAATGGCGCGTTCGGCTTGGCTTGCATCGTGAGCGCGGTTCATCCATTTCAAAGCAACAGCATTAAAACTCTGTATGCCAACACTTAATCGATTCACGCCCAACCTCCGCCACATTTGCAAGCGCTCAGTAGTCAAATCATCTGGATTTGCCTCTAGTGTTACCTCTGCATGTGGCGCTAGGTTGAAGCTTTTGTGAAACGCATTAAACAGCAACGCCAACTCGTCTTCAGCTAACAGGGAGGGGGTGCCACCGCCCAAGTACAAACTCAAGGCTTGTGTATCAACTTGTCTACGGGCTCGTTGCTCCAGTTCCAATACCATTGCGGACAATACACTAGACCGTTCTTTTGCCGTACTAAAGTGGAAGTCGCAATAATGACAAGCTTTTTTGCAAAACGGCACATGAATGTAGACACCAAAACTCATTCGACAATGCTTTTGGGTAAAAGTATACGGAACGTTGTGCCCACTGCAGGTTCTGATTTTAAAACAAAAATTTTTCCCTTGTGATAGTTTTCAATGATGCGCTTAGCCAAGCTCAACCCGAGACCCCAACCTCTTGTTTTTGTGGTGTACCCCGGACGAAAAACGGCCCGCGCCTGTGTTTTGGTCATGCCTTTTCCAGTATCGGTAAGATCAATCCGCAAATACTTTTGTCCTAGCGACAATTCAATTGTGATGCTCCCCGCCCCTTCAATCGCATCAATGGCATTTCGAATGAGGTTTTCTATCACCCAACTGTACAATTGCTGATTGAGCGGTATTCGCATATCGAAAAACACCCGTTCGGGCGCAAATACTATGGCGATTTTATTGGAACTACGCCTGCGCAGATAATCTACAACCTCTTGGGTAACCGCCACTATGTGCTCTGCTTGTATAATCGGCACCGAACCAATTTTGGAAAACCGATCGGTTATAGTCACCAGTCTATCGATGTCTTTTTCCATTTCAACTAAGGCCATTTCATCGGCGTTTTGACTACGTAGTATCTCAATCCACCCCATTAAAGACGAAAGTGGCGTCCCTATTTGATGTGCCGTTTCCTTCGCCATTCCTGTCCATACGCGGTTTTGCTCGCTTCGACGCGAACTACTAAACGCAAAGTAGCTCACGCCCATAAAAAGCGCGATAACAATCAGTAAAATAACAGGATAAACGCGGAGCTTGGTAAGCAAAATGCTGTCTTTGTAATAGATATAATGTCGCTCCCCAGATTCAAATTGATACGTCAACGGTTCGTGTTGCGCTGCCATAATCGTCACTTGCCGCTCCAAGTAACCCGGCCGCTTTATTTTATCCGGGTCAAGGTTGTTGTGCGTAATTACGTTTCCGGCGTTGTCGGTGAGAATGACTGGAATAGTGACGTTTGCCGCCAAAATATTGTACTCAAAATTTAATTCCTTGTCATCACTTGCGGTGAACGTGGACTTTATGGCCTCTGCCCATAATTCTATTTGTCGCCGCTGATCGGCGCGCAACTCTACAAGAAAGGTTTCGGTATACCAAAAAGTGGCCACCCCAATGCCCAACGCCAAAAAAAGCAGAAAAGCTTTCCACGTATTTTTCTGAGTGTAAAAATCAATCCCTTTGAAGGAGGGCATAGTTGGTATGTTTTTTATTAATGGCGTTCCTATTGATTGTAAATCAAACGTACGTCCTCACTTTTTAGTCTTGCGCGCAGCCACCTCTCTAGTTTCGTTTTGTTTAATGGCGCACGCCCTTCTTTGTAGTGGAGATAAACCAAAAACACGGTATCCATTTCCGTAACATTGGTCTGTGCCAAAATCGAACGATTGATGGAAAACTCCTTGATGCCATCGTCCAGCGCCATTAGCTCTTCTTTCATTTCTTTGGTGGTCGACAAACTTTGCTTGTATGTCCCAAGCTCTCGTTCCAAAAATTTGATTTTTTCTTCTTGTGTTTTTAATTGTCCTTCAGCATTCTTGTAGAAATCCTCGAGCACTGAGGTCTTCAAATAGTTCAAATCAACCGCATTCTCTTTGGCGTTGATGCCCTGTTGAATCTCTAACCGTGAATTCTGAAGGCCGTAATTTTGCAGTTTGCCCTCTGCAAATGCTATTAAATCTTCTTCAACAAACTCACCGAGCACAATCACCCGCAACAAGTTTTCCTTCCCACCAAACTCGAGGTGTTTCGACATGATGTAGGTTTTTGGGAAGTTTAATTCATTCGTAATAAATGCATTGGCATTCCGCTCAAAAACACTTCTGCTCACGATACCATAACCGAAATAAATGGAAGGCGTAAGGGTTAAAATAACGAGAACCCAAATATAGCGATGTACTTTGCGTTCGCGCGCTTTATCTACAAACTCCTTTGCGGGAAATTTTAAAAATCGTACGACTAAAAAAGTAGCTAACGAAATAAACACAGAGTTGATAAAAAACAAGTAAAACGCACCAAAGAAGTAGTATAAGTTGCCCGTAGCCAAACCAAAACCTGCCGTACACAAAGGCGGCATCAAAGCTGTAGCAATGGCGACACCAGGAATCACCGTGCCGAATTTGTCCTTTCGTGTATTCGCTACAACACCCGCTAATCCACCAAAAAAAGCAATAAATACATCGTAAATAGTTGGTGTGGTTCGCGCCAACAATTCCGATTGAGCGTCACTGATTGGGGTTATCAAGAAATAAAGCGTGGAGGCCAAAACTGAAATAACCACCGCAATCACGAAGTTTTTATACGCCTTTTTGATTAAATCAAAATCATAAATACCCACCCCAAAGCCGATACCGATAATCGGCCCCAACAGCGGACTGATTAACATCGCTCCGATAATAACAGCTGTAGAGTTCATGTTCAAGCCCACAGAAGCTACTATAATCGAGAAGATTAAAATATATAAGTTGGTGCCTTGAAAGACGGTTGACTTGTTTACATTCTGCAAAATCTCGTCAAAATCGCCTTGGTCCTCCGACAAGTCAAAACGTTGCCGCACAAAACCGCGACCTTCTCTCAATATTCGGGCAAATAGCGTTTCTGTCATAGAAAGTCATGCATAATTTAAGTCTGCTAAAATACTACTTCCCTAATTGTTTTTCTAGTGGACTTTTTTTTGTTTTAAACGTAGCCCAACGCGAATAGTGTTTTACGAAAACTGCGCTTGCATCTTACGAATTTGATCCTCTAGTTTTTCACTCGTCAGCTTTTCGCGAAGGCGATCTACCAAAATGGGAAAGGCAAATGGTGTTGGCTTTTCGATATCCACTATATGAATCACAGCAGCATTTATTCGCTCTAAGGCAGCGCGCATACGGGCTTCCTCTAGCTGAAAATCAACCACTTCCTGTTGAGCTTGCAGAAAAAGCAAATTGTCAGGTTCGTACGTCCCAAATACTTCGTACACCAATTGTGAGCTACTTTGCAAGTGCCTTTCTTTTATACGCTGCCCAGGAAAGCCTCCAAAAACCAACCCCGAAATCGCTGCGATGTCTCGAAATTTCCGCTTGCTCATTTCTCCAGCATTTACACTGTGGCGAATATCTTCCCACAAGCTTTCTGGCGTGAAAACATCGGAATCTAACCCTTCTTCTATGGGTATGGGAACGTCAGAAAGCAATTCGAAACCATAATCATTCATGGCAATAGAAAAGGTAATGGGCTGAAAAAGCGATAAACGATAGGCCAATAATGCCGCTAGGCCCTCATGGACAAACCGTCCTTCAAAAGGATAAAAGAACAGATGAAATCCTTCTTTACTGCGATACCTCTCTATCAAAAATTCTGTTTCCTTTGGCAACAAACTCTCGGCTTGCTGCCGAAGCAATAAAGGACGTATGGTTTCTATTTCAATACCCAAGTTCATTTCGCCGGCACTAACACGCGCAATGTGTTCGCGCAACTTTTCCCCCAACTGTGCTGAGAGCGGCATGCGACCGCCCATATAAGATGGCACTTTGCCTACCTTCTTTTTACTCTTTTGAACCTGCACTGTCATGTCTTTGATTCGAATGAATTCAAGATTTTGACCAGCAAACCAAAAAGCATCGCCCATTTCCAATTTACTCACAAACCACTCCTCAATACTGCCTAAATATCCACCAGATTTCATGCGTACCTGCAACATGGCATCACTAACAATAGTACCTATGCTCATGCGGTGGCGCATCGCGATTTTTCGGCTATTCACCTCAAATTTGCCGTCATCTGCTATCTCCACTTTATGAAAATCTGTATAGGCTTCCAATGATTTCCCGCCCCGTGTTAAATATTGCAAACACCATTGCCACTCCGTATCTGCCAGTGTTTCAAAACTCACCGTTTTGCGAACTTCGTTCACGATTTCGTTGGGATAAAAGCCTTCGGAGACGGCAAGCGTCATTAAATACTGCACCAACACATCAAAAGACCGCAAATAGGGCAAGCGCGCCTCTACCCGATTTTCTTGAACAGCTTCGCGCAATGCCGCGGCTTCAATTAATTCTAAGCTATGAGTAGGCAAAAAGTAAATACTGCTCTTTGCCCCGGGTTGGTGGCCACTGCGTCCGCAACGTTGAATGAAGCGCGCCACTCCTTTTGGACTACCTATTTGTATGATGGTTTCCACAGGGCGAAAATCAACGCCTAGGTCTAACGACGAGGTACACACCACCGCTTTTAGCTTGCCTTCGTGCAAAGCGTCCTCCACCCAGCCTCGTATATCTTTGCTGATACTCCCGTGATGCATAGCCATTTGCCCAGCGAGCTCCGGGGCGAGCTCAAGGATTTTTTGATACCAAATTTCAGATTGAGCGCGTGTGTTGGTAAAGATCAACGTGCTTTTACTTTCTTTGAGAATGGGCAACAAGCGCGCAGCCATTCGCAACCCCAAGTGTCCCGCCCAAGGCAGCTCTGATACATCGTTTGGCAAAATGGTGTTCACCTCCATTTCTTTGCGAATGGCCGTTTTGATAATGGATGCCCCAGAGTCGAAAGAACCCAGCAGTATGGCCAAAGCATCTTCCATATTGCCAACCGTTGCGCTAATACCCCAGGTTTGTAAATGCGGTAGCATCCCGCGGAATCGCGACAAGGCTAACTCCATTAATACCGCTCGCTTGCTGCCCAACAATTCGTGCCATTCGTCCACTACGATGGCTTGCAGACTTTTAAAACGCGTGGGATATTTCTTTTGCGCCAGCAATAAGTGCAGGCTTTCAGGGGTAGTAATCAGTAACTCGGGCAATTGCTTTGTCTGTTCGCGTCGGGTTTTGGCGTCAGTATCTCCTGTACGCACACCCACTGTCCAATCGAGATCCAAACCCACGATGGCCCGTTGAGCAGCAGCCTCAATCTCTTTACTCAACGCTCGAATGGGGGTAATCCATATTAATTGAAGCCCTTTTTGAGGCTCCATTTTACCGCGCAATAAAAATGGGAGCAGCAAACTATACGTCTTTCCGCTCCCCGTTGGTGCATTTATAAGGCCTGACTCTCCTTTGCTCACAGCTTCCCATGCCGCTACCTGAAAATCAAGCGGTTTCCAACCTTGTTGTCCAAACCAGTTGTAAAGCGGAGCAAATGGTGTGGCGATCATGGTCTACTTAAGCAGGCATGGTTGGCCGCACTTCAATTTTCGAAGGTAGTGTGTTGGCTGGCATACGCATTAAATCCAAAATCATTTGACCGATGTCTTCAGGTTGAATTTTCCAATGATCACTTTCATTCGGCTCGTGATTGTTAAAGTGACTCGTAACGGAGCCGGGCATTATCGTCGTAACTTTAATGCCGTACTGACGCAAATCCAACATGATCGCCTGTGTAAACCCGACCACACCAAACTTGCTGGCATTATAAGCCGAACCTCCGGCGAAAAAATTTGTGCCCGCCAAACTCGCAATGGAAATAAAGTACCCTTTGCTCGTTTTCAGCGGCTCCAATGTTGCCTTGATGGTATTAAAAACACCCGTCAAATTGGTGTCAATGGTTGTGTCCCACTGATCATTGGTGAGCGTTTCTATGGAGCCAAAAACGCCAAGACCAGCGTTGGCTATTACCAAATCAATACTTCCAAAAAAGTTTTGTGCATTGGCCACAGCTATGGATAAGGCACTGCGATCGCGCACATCCGCACGAAGACCCAATGCGGAATCTTGTCGGATCGTATTGAGTTGTGTGGCGGCAGCTTCGGCATCTTCCAACGTCCTTGATGTCAACACAACGTTCATACCTGCTTTTATTAAAACTACAGCACAGCCATAGCCGATTCCCTTACTCCCCCCTGTGATAAAGGCGGTTTTGTTTTGTATGCTCATGATAATTATAATGTATTTGTATAAAAACTCCTTGTTGTCTCGGTTGTTCAGAGCGCGTCCCTAATTTTGAGTGCAAAACTAAATTAGGGCCAAATACGCTTCACTTTGGTGACTGCCGGTTAGGCGTTTTACAAACTATACCCTCGGCATTTCTTTGTCCTCAAAATTAGTGGATTTGACACAAGCAAACAAGACGAATTGTATACTCCCACGGATGTATTCACCGCATTGCGAAAAATCTTTATCCATTGCCATAAGTAGTTGTTTTTTCTGTGGGGAAATGCGTAAGTTTGTGCCTCATTACAACTATTAACCTAAAATCAAACAGTCATGCAAGAAACAAAGTACCAATCGTTAAAAGAGTTTTACCCTTTTTACTTATCCGAACATCGAAATGCAACATCCAGACTGTTGCACTTTATTGGAACAGGATTAGTCATTGGGCTATTCCTTTTCGGCCTCATTACTGGAAGGTTCCGTCTGTTGTGGCTTTTGCCAATTGTGGGGTACGGTTTTGCTTGGGTGGGGCATTTTTTCTTCGAGAAAAACAAACCAGCCACTTTTCAATATCCATTTTACAGCTTAGCTTCCGACTTTATTCTTTTTTGGGATATCCTAACAGGGCGACAGAAAATTCGGCCTTAGCCCATCGATGGTGTCAAAGTTCACAATACAAAAAACCCAGCTTATATGGCTGGGTTTTTCTTTATCTAAATGATGAAAAATGTCTATTTAAACGCACTGATTCCCGTGATATCCATACCAGTAATTAGCAGGTGAATATCGTGGGTGCCTTCATAAGTCACAACCGACTCTAGGTTCATCATGTGGCGCATAATGGGGTATTCTCCCGTGATTCCCATACCGCCGAGCATTTGACGAGCCTCGCGAGCGACATCCAAAGCCATGGCTACATTGTTTCGTTTTGCCATGGAAATTTGTGCTGTAGTGGCGCGTCCCTCGTTTTTCAATACACCCAAACGCCAAGTCAACAACTGCGCTTTGGTGATTTCGGTAATCATCTCGGCCAACTTCTTTTGCTGAAGTTGAAAACTGGCGATGGGTTTGCCAAATTGAATGCGCTCTTTTGAGTAGCGCAATGCGGTATCATAACAATCCATGGCGGCACCAATGGCACCCCAAGCAATACCGTAGCGGGCGCTATCCAAACAGCCTAGAGGTGCTCCCAATCCTGATTTATTGGGCAATAGGTTGTCCTTAGGCACCTTTACGTTGTCAAAAACCAACTCACCGGTTGCACTGGCGCGAAGACTCCATTTGTTGTGTGTTTCAGGGGTTGAAAAGCCCTCCATGCCGCGCTCCACAATGAGTCCGTGAATGCGACCTTCTTCGTTTTTCGCCCATACAACAGCCACATCGCAATATGGAGAGTTTGATATCCAAAGTTTCGCGCCATTGAGCAAGTAGTGGTCGCCCATGTCTTTGAAATTCGTAACCATACCACTGGGGTTGGAGCCAAAGTCGGGTTCTGTCAGGCCGAAACTTCCTAGCATTTCTCCCGAAGCTAATTTGGGTAAATATTTTTTACGCTGCTCTTCAGAGCCATATGCAAAAATGGGGTACATGACCAAAGAAGACTGTACCGAACAAGTAGAGCGCACACCGGAGTCACCGCGCTCAATTTCTTGCATCATCAAACCATAAGAAATCTGATCCAAACCAGCACCGCCGTACTCTTGCGGAATGTATGGACCAAAGGCACCTACCTCAGCTAAACCCTTCACAATGTGCCGTGGAAAAGTCGCTTTTTGCGCATATTCCTCAATAATTGGACTTACTTCTTTCTTCACCCAATCTCTTGTGGCCTCGCGAACGAGCTTGTGCTCCTCCGTCAAAAGTTCGTCAAGTAAATAATAATCAGGTGATTGAAATTGATCTGTAGCCATAAAAGCAATTTTTGTATTTGAAAACAAAGGTAGAATGAAAAGTATTTACATTGTTAATAAAATTGAGAAACCCTTCAAAAATGCATGATTCATGTTAATACTTTTGAAACAACAACAACAATAATAATTATGAAGCATTCTATTACTACCTTAGGGGGAGTGGTGGTAGCAATTGCCATGGCTGCTGCATTCCACGGAACATCAAATGTCGACGGGGCGCCTGCGGGGCACTCTGGATCTCCGGCATCCAACAATCAAACATGCGCAACAAGTGGTTGTCACACGGGGCCAGGGGCCAGCTTTCAAGTGGTAGAAATCACCACAAACATCCCAGAAACTGGATTTAATCCGAATACCAACTATACGATAACGGTGAAAGGAAATGGGAACAGCGTGCCGTTCTCTAGAATTGGTTTTCAAGCGAGTGTCGAGGATGCCCAAGGGAATCATCAGGGAACCATCAATGCCAATCCAGAAATTCGCGTAAATGGAAATGGGAAATTTGTGACGCACAGAAACTCTTCCGTTACCCCGATTAATGGGCAGCGCTCCTTCACGTTCACTTGGAACTCAGGAGCAGCTGAAGATAGCACTACAGTTTTTGCCGCGGTAAACTTTGCCAATGCTAACGGTAGTCCCACGGGCGACGTCATTAAAACAGGAAGTTTGGTGCTGCGGAAAAACCTGTCGTTTTCAACAGAAAACCTAGCGGCAACTAATTTCTCAGTGTATCCCAACCCGGCAAAAGAACATATCAACGTGGCTTTTGATAACCATGCAGGAGGCACCTATGAAATTTACATGGTGGATCTAACAGGGAGAAAAGTCGCTTCCTTTGCCCATCAAAACTTGCCTTATGGCCCTGTGAAATTTCATTTTGAACTGCCCGATCTTCCCGTCGGTTTGTACAATTTAATTGTAAGTAATGGGGCTTTCGCAAAGCATCAGCGTGTCATCATCAACTAAAACATCAAAACCCCAGTTTCCTGGGGTTTTTTTATTTTTAGAAAAACTCAAAAGCGCCTTATATACAACCAACTGAATTGGAATAACTGACAAGCATCCAAAGGGAGCCAACCGTCTCATTCCATCTTGTAAACCTTTTTTCAACTATTTTTTGCGCATTACTGCAAAACCTGAATTGCTACAAAACATCCTTGGCGTATACCCGATTCGTCATCCCTACCTAAAAAATGTCCTTTTATCTGCTTCAAAAAATCATTTGTGTAGCTAATCAAATTCTCAACGACCTTTTTCGAATTTTCAACAGAAGCAATAAGATGAAGAAAAAACATCAACCTTTCCCCCTGCTTATTTCATTAAATATCGCCATGCCCTCGAAAAATATTTCTGAAATACTGCGATTTTTAAAGAGCTCCTGTTGGCCATTCGCGATTTTTGAAGAGCAAAGACGACTAGAGGAAGAATTCCCCTAGCCGATTACGTAATTATTAATGGGGCCACCGCAAACTTTGCTAATATTTAAAAAATTGATTTGGTGAAAGCAAAATAGGTTTGCAAAAGAATTTCAACAAAGGAATTCAGTTGTAAAGTTTTCAGTTTTGTTTAATTTAAGTGCCGCCTTATGAACTTCTATTCTACAATTCTAAATCAACTTGAAGCTGCACCAGCTGACTACAAAAGCAATTACGTAAATCGAGTCAATAGGATTCGACAAACGCTTCGCAAAACAAATGACTTAAATCGCACTGCTTACGTAGGCGCGATTAGCAAAAACCCCTATAAGTGTCTACCCTTCCTGTTGGGCGCTATTGCCGAAGGTCAAATCCCTGTTGTTTTTACTTCTGCACGCGCTGCAAAAAAATTTAAACATGTTCTGCCAATCAAACACGGGTATATTCACAGTCCGTTTCCAAATCCGCTGGAATTCACCGCTTACCAACAGATAGGTTGGAAAAAAATCACCGCAGAAAAGAACCTAACCACAGAAATAAACCAAATACCTCGCGCAACCCTTGTCGATCAACCTTGTATTGTCATTGTTTTTGAGGATGCTTTTGGAAACTTGTCGCCATCAGGTTGGACTCACAATGAACTGTCCCAACTATTTATTGCACTAAAAAAGCATCCTTACGATTTTTTTCAGTTTTTGTTGACCAATGCTAACCTAACCCCTTCAAACCTTTGGCTGAAATATCAGCACCAGTTACAAGACGCGCTGCCGCGGTTTAAGTTCTTTAATAACTGGAGCAATGTTTCTAAATGGTCCGTTCTGTCAGTCTAACTACCCTAATCTCAATTCCGATCAACTTTAAGGTGGTGGTTGTCGGAAAACAAAGGAGGTACTCTGTCAAAGAGGCCTCCTTTTTCTTTACAAACAATGGTGGATATATATAAAAAGAAATTGTCCCACCGAAAAACGATGGGACAACCCCTTCAAAATAATCACATAAAAAAACTAAAACATAAAAAATGAAAAAACTTTAACAGCTCTTCGATTCAAAGGTAAAAAAGTTTTTTAAAAACCCAACCTTTTGGAAAAAAATTTCGTTAGGGCTGAATTTTTTCTTCGTTTACCGATAATTTATTTATAATCAAGTCTTTAACTTCAGGGTAGTTTTTGCTTTCTAGCGCAACGGCTCCCTCTTCAAAGCCATAACCCTGAAACGAATAGTCAAAATCGGTTTCAAAAACGGCAATTTTTCCAATTAATCGGGACGCAACGGCACTCAACACAAAAACATCGTAACGGGGTTTCTCGCCTAACTTCCGCGAAGGATTCTTATATACCTCAATTCTAATAATATCATCCGTGAAACTATCTATTAATAACTTTCCTCTTTTGTAATGACTGCTGCTCATTTGTTGCGCATACCAAGCCTCCTCTAGTTCCCGCTCGAGGGCTACCGCATCTTCTGTTCTGTTTTGAAACCACATCAATTGCAGCTTGAGCACCAAATAATCCTTTTGGTTGGGGTAGGTTGCTATCAACTGATTATATGTTTTTTCAGCGTCTGAATACGCTTTCGTGACAAAATGCTCCATCTTGGCAATTTTTTCTAAAGCCTCTTGGTGAAACTGCCCATCTTTGGGGAAGATATAGAGCCGGCTTCTAAAGCAATCGATACACGTTTGAGAAGGCTTTATTTCCATGGATATTTGACAGACCATAAAGTTACTAAGGGCATCGCCTTGCCACATTTTTGAAATTTCATGATAGGTCGCCTTGGCAGAATCCAGTTGTTTGTCTTTATAAAGGTTTCCAGCTAATTCAAGCCACAAAATTTTCCGTTGATCATTTTTTTGAAGGCCCTTGCCCAATGCTTTTATAGCACTTTTGTACTGCTCTTGATTGCTGTACGCCACCGCTTGCGCTAAGTCCACTTCCCACGTGTCGTAACCCCTGTTTTTTGCGTGGTTCCCGTATACGATGGCCAAGCTATCATTACCCAATTTGAGATGTGATTGCGATACACGAAATAAATCCTGTCCGCTCAATTTTTGCCAATCGCTGCCCCTTTCTACAATTTTTTGATAGTTCTTTTGCTTAAATAATAGGTCGATTTGCTGCGCTTGGGCTACGTTCACCACTATCGCACACAGTATGGTTTTGAAAATTATATGCATTTTTGTTTTGTATTTGTCTGTTATTTAGGCAGCTCAACTCTTTTCAAGCTAAAACACCAACTGTTTTCTTGCATTAAAGCAGAATCCTAACTTTACACAAAAATACACCTATTGCTCATGGAGGAAAAAGATTCAATGAAAATATACGGTATCCAATCCCCGTTGGCGTGGATGAGCCCTAAGGAAAACCTCGATTATTTTTCCGAATTCCTTGCGCAAAAAGCGCCAAGCTCAGGGCTAATTGTGCTTCCTGAAATGTTTACCACTGGCTTTACCATGAACCCTGAAACCGTGGCTTGCCATCCCGAAACTGTGCTCTATTGGATGCGCGCACAAGCCAAGCATTTTAGCTGCGCCATAACAGGAAGTGCCGCTATTCAAGAAAACAATCAGTTTTTCAATCGGCTGTTCTTTGTTTCACCTGAAGGTAAACATGTACATTACGACAAACGCCATCTTTTCTCCTTGGCTGGAGAAGACAAGGTGTATCAGCCAGGTGACGAAAAAGTAATTGTCGTTTGGCAGGGCTGGCGGATATTACTGCAAGTGTGCTACGACTTGCGATTCCCTGTTTTTTCTCGCAATACAGAAGCCGCTTCTTACGACCTGGTTATTTATGTCGCTAACTGGCCTAAAGTGCGTTCTTTTGCTTGGCAAAATCTACTAATCGCTAGAGCTATTGAAAATCAATGTTATGTAGTAGGCATAAACCGTACCGGTACGGATGGCAACGGTCACCCTTACGAGGGCGCCAGCGGTATCATTGATTTTAAAGGACTGCATCTGGCCGGACCAGCATATTCAGAAACCTCAGTGGTAGTCGCCAACCTAGACAAAATTGCCCTTCGCGATTTTCGTGAAAAATTTGCATTTCTCAAAGACCAAGACCAAGCAAGCGATATGCAACCACGAGTCTTATTTATTTAAAACAAAGCAGACTTCTGCCAGAAATTAATTCCTGAAAATTTATGGCTGCAGACGATTTATCTATACCAATGTATGAAGGAGTCATCGTAGAAGCTGAAAAAATGCTTCACGCTTGGACTTTGTCAATTGGTGCCTTGGTATCTGATTGACAATATGATAACAACTTCACTAAAAACAGACAAACCCCTGCGAAACAACGAGAATTTGAAGATTGGGGATAGGTAAAATCAGTGGGGTGGTTTCTAATTTCAAAAACTACCATGCCTTTAGCTTGACCCGTAAAAGGACTTGAGAATACTTTTGCTGTTCATTGAGCGGGGCCATTGCGATTCGCGTTTTAAAAGCCTCCCTCACCTATCCCGAACTGCGCAATGATTTTAACTCATTCTGCAATAATTTCACTTTTCTTTTCGTGAGGTGGAAACCATCAATAACCGCAACATTGCGCTCCAAATCGCGGCAACTGACAATCCCTTTTTCTAAAAGGTGTTGTTGTTGCTTTTTAGTAAGTTGCTCCAAAATGGTAATCGGGAAAATCTTGGTTTGCTCCACTAGATCGCGTAAACCACCGGTAGCCGGGTAATCCCAACCCACCACTCGCATATTTTGACACTTGCCGTAAGTAATGGTATCTAGCGTGAGTTGAGCATTGGTAAAAACAGCGGCTTGAAACGCAACCCCGTGAAACGCCTCTTGTTTTTGGCGATAAGCAATAATATCTTGCACACGCGCATGGACATACAAGGCGGTCTGAATGCCTTGTTTCGATTTTTGATCCCGCGCAAATTTGCACTCAATAAGCAACTGCTCCGAACCTTTAGTAGCGATTACATCCATCTCATGAGAAATGCAAGCGCCCTTTACCATTACACCTACTTCGACGGCATAGCCCAACCGCGAAAAAATTTCGCCTACAAAAATTTCGAAAGGATAGCCTGTTGGGCCAAGTTGCAATAAGGCTTCTTTAAGTTTGTAGCGCAAAGCAAAATTGCCTGCTCGCTTGCGCAACAATCGGTAAGCAAGTCGGTAAATTTTACGCGTACTCATACCGTGCGTCAAGCTATCGGCAACTTGCGAAACAATGTCGTTGATGCAATCTGCGGGAGCCTGTGCTTTTTCCAACGAGCGTCGTAATTTATTGGCGTCGAATGGCTCTTTTTCTCCGGTTTGTTTGGTAATGACTATGGGGGTGTCGGTCATTTTGCGTTGTATTAGAGCGTTATGCGGATACCAGGCCCCACCAAAACAAAGAATTTACCTTCTTGTAGAAAATAGCCCCCGCCTACATACAATGGAAAACTAATTTTCCTTCCGGTTTTTACAGGGTAAACCGACCCCAATATTACAAGGCCTAAATCGCGGGTAGCATCAGGCTGAAAGTTGAATGTGTTTTGCGCCAAAAATCCGGCACCAATCTTATACGGCAATACTTGTTGAATTTCATTTTTCCTGTAAAAGCTAAATTGCGCCACCATGGCAAAGCTTATCCCCGTGAGCGATGCCAAATCTTGATCGGCGCCAATCTTTTGAACGAAGAGCCCTGCGGGAATAGACACGTCCACATCAAAAGTAGCCCGACGCTGGTTGTAGATAACAATGCGCTTGGAATAGCCCTCAGTGGCATATGAGGTGCTGACGTGCTCAAAGGTAATTTCAATGCGCCCCCACTCCTGCACCACAGTAGTTTTTCGATTCAAAAAATCGTTGATGCGTATTTCATCCAAGCGACAATTGGCCGTGGCGTAAAAGGCGTAGCGCAATGCTGATTCATCGGGACAACCCCAAAAAGGCCCCAACGTTGCGGTTTCGATGAGCGCGCCATTCTTGTCTTCCATACGCACGCGGACCCTGATGTGCTGCTTGCCGTAAAACTGTTCCGCTGCATCAATCTTTTTTCTGTCAAATCGAATAACCACATCGCTGACGGTCCTCGGAAAGAGTATCGGCTGATTTATTGTGGCAATATTGATTAAGCCTACACCGTAATCGACCTCGATAAAATCCAAAGGCCGTGGGGTTTGGTGCTCTTGAATCTGTATGTCAATAGAACTCGCTTCCCCATTCATAATCACGTTGACCCGCGATTGCTCGATGGTGATCGGCGCTTGCAAATGAAAGAGTCGCACGTTATCAGCTACTTGCGTGGTGTCATCTTTAAACTGCGTGAGCTCTGGAAACAGAAATGTTGCTGTTTTCAAAAAACCGCCCTCTACACGCAATGTAAACCGCTCACCCGGCTTGACATTCAACTCTTGCGACCAATCGCTGCCGTTTTTTAACAATAAAACTTTCTTCAAACTCGGCTTTGGGCGAATGTCTATATTGGTTAAAAACAACAAGTTTGTACCGTCTTTCACATAGAGAAAACCCCGATTGATCGAATGGTTGTTGAGTGGGCGAAACTCGCAGAGAATCTTGTCATTAGACAACCTTCGCAGCGGCAATAATTCTGCAATAATAGGGCTATTCGCAACTTCCGAAGCCTCCACGCGATAAACCTGATTCAACTTGACATACCGATTGTTTTCTAGAGTAACCTCCACCTTTACAATCTGATTGGGGTCTCGAATGACCTCGCGCTCCACCATTCTCACAAAAGGGAATCGAGAACTCTTGACCGCAAAGGTTTTTGTTACAGCCGGCAATTCATAACTCAACTGCCCAAGACTATCTAATACAGGGCGATGCACGGGCAGGGCTACTTGAAACACCCGCTCACCCGTTTTTTTAGGTTCTATAAAAATGTAGTGCTTGTCGTCTTCCATGGCCAATCGGTAGTTGAAGTCCTCGCCTGTCTGCCAAAGACCGTCCATCACCAGGTTCTCATGCTGCGTACTCTCTAATTCAAAACGCTGGATTTCACCCAAAAACAATTCATTACTGCTAGGGTAAAAATCAGCTGTAGTAGTAGCAACAGCAATCAACGGCAATGCAACAGTTTTTTTAGGGCCCAATGAATCTTGTTGCCATTCGAAATAAAGCTCGAGATTTTTGTCGTTAATCAGGTCGTTGAAACTAAGCTTGAAGCTATAGTATTCATCGTTAACAAACAACACGGAGTCTTTGATTTTGAATACCTCAGATGGTAAAATTGCAAAATGGTAAAACGGTTTGCGCGGGAAAATTTTAAACTGATAAGTTTCCTTGCTCCTGTCAAACTCAAAGGCTAGCTGCTGCGATTTATTTACAGATACCTGATGGGTTTCCCAAGTAAACAGCCGATTACCTTGATGTATTTCAATAGCATCAAACCAAGGCTTTTGTGCCGTTGGTTTTTTCTGCCCCATGGCTGAAAAAGCTACAAGTAGCGCGCTAAACAAAAGAAACTGGTGTAAACGCATAGTATTGTGTTTGCTGATTTTTCAGAATATACAACCCTTACCACGAAAACAAGTGTTCTGCCCCAAAAGAATTACTGGCATTGAACCAACTACAACCACACTTTGAGGCTGCTCGGAAACCATATTTCTGCCAAACACATAAAAAATAGGTGAGGAGCTACGCTTTCACTTTAGCAGCAATCTCAGAGAGATCATTGTCATTCAATGGCTTGGTGTAATATCCTAATACTTGTTTATACGTTTGAGATTTTTCAATGTCCTCTGGGTCAATGGATGAGGTGAGTACGGCAACCGGTATCTCTGAGACGCCAGATATGGCAGAAACGCCATCTAAAAATTCCCATCCATCCATAACAGGCATGTTAATATCTAACAAAATGACCTCTGGATATTGCGTTGGATCTGTTGCTATGGACTTGATGTAGTCAAAAGCCAATTGTCCATTTTCAAAAGTAGAGACCTCCTCGTAATCTGAGTGACTCGACACCATCCGACTTACAATTATCGTGGTAATTTTGTCATCTTCCACTAACATAGTGCGTTGTAGTGTTCCCATTTATTCGACTGTTTTTTTAATTTTTTATCTTCATTGAAGTATTCAATGCCCCCCACTCAATTGGTGCAAATATACTCGACCTTTTGCTAGCCTTGAGGCACGTACATAAATTTTATTTTAATTTCTTAACTCTATTGCCATCACAGCCCTAGTGGCATCGCTTAAACTAAAGGCGAATTCAAAGCTAAAAAATTGACTTTTTATTACAAAAGACAAAGATTCTTCAAAAAACATCTTTATATTTGATTATCAAACACTAAAGAAGCAAAAAATTATATATTTTTGCACAGTCATTGTACCAACACCACCAAATAAAGCGTGTTGCAACCACCTAAAAGTGAACCCCGCAATTTGAACGCGTATTCGTAAAACCGAGATGCTTCACCTTGCATTAATTAAAATTTCTATGAAAACCGTTTTTAAACTTGCAGTATTTGGCGTTTTAGCCATCGGTATTTCCTCTTGTGAAGAGTTGAAAAAACTCGCTGATATCGAATTTGGCGTGCCTTACGAGCAAGTCATTCCAGTAAACATCGAAACCCCAACCGAGGCAGATGGCAGTGCGGTACTTTCCATCAGTCAAGATATCAAGTTATTTGAACTCGATGGTATGGACGAGTATCAAGATTTGATAAAAAATGTAAGCATCAGCAAAATTCAATTCATGACTAGTAATGTAGCGGCTGGCGCAGGCGCTGATCTTTCTGGCGCCTTGAAAATTGGTGAAGATATTACCATTAGCATTCCAAGCTTTGAAATTGCCGAAGGTGTGCTTTCAGATATTTCAGAAGATGCTGTAGCATTCGATAAAATCAGCGAGCTCATGACCAACGACAAAGAAATCAACTACACTATTGATTTTAGTATTTCTGAGGTCCCTGCGGCTTTTGACTTGAAAATTTTGATGGAATTCACCGTTAAAGCAAGTCCATTAGAAAGCCTTTAATTGCATCATTGAGTTCCCTTCGAAAAGCCACTTTCTGCCAAACGTTGACTTGTCGGGGATTTTGAGTCTTTACAAACAATTGGTTA
>JAIULY010000024.1 GCA_022565875.1 Schleiferiaceae bacterium
CCAAAACCTCCGACTATAGTATTCTCTTCAAAAGTGACAACTACTTGAAATTTATTGGCCATTTCTTCCAAGGCTTTGGCGGGCAAAGGCTTTATTTGGGCGATATGGCAATGGGCAATATCCAGGTGGTGCGCCTTGATGACCGCGTCAATCCTTTGGCTGATAAACCCTGTTGACAGCACCAACACCTTCGTTCCCAAATGCAACGTTTGCATTGGCGATACCTTTTTAGGGGGGGCGTCCCAATCTATGGGTTCACTATTAGATTTTGGATACCGAATAACAGTGGGGCCGTTGGCTGTAGCGCAATACTGCATTATCCCCCGTAGCTCGTTGCCATCTTTTGGTGCAAAAATTTCCAAATTAGGGATAGCTGACAAAAACGAAATGTCAAAAGCCCCGTGGTGTGTTGGCCCATCTTCGCCAACTAATCCCGCACGTTCAATACAAAACACCACAGGCAACTGCTGCAAAGCCACATCGTGAATGATTTGGTCATACGCGCGTTGGGCAAATGTGGAGTACAAATTCACAAAAGGACGGAGTCCAGCTGCGGCTTGTCCCGCTGCAAAAGTTACAGCATGTTGCTCTGTTATACCGGTATCAAATGTGCGATTTGGAAAGTGTCTTGCAAAAATATCCATAGAGCAACCGCTGAGCATCGCTGGTGTTATTGCGGTGATGGTTGGTTGTGCCTCACCCAATGCTACCAGTGTCTTCCCAAATACTTCTTGCAGGGGAAGATTTTTTTGCTGGGCTTTTAAAACGTTGATTTTGGGCTTTTGCGTTGAAATATGAATAACTCTGGGGCCCGTACCCTTCAGTCCTTTTTCTAAAGCGGGTAACAGTTGTCTTAAATCATTGCCATTTATGTCTCCAGAATAGTGAAAATTTAGCGCTGAAAAAAAAGCGGCATAACTATTCTTGGCATGCAACGCTCCCACATTCGCGTCGATAGAACTTTTATTATCATTCAAAACAACCAAAACATCAGCGTTGATGGCCCCTAAGTGATTGAGCGCTTCAAATGCCTGGCCGCCAGTGAGTGCACCGTCACCAATTACCGCAACAAACTTCTTTTCAATGCCCTGAAGCTTGGCCGCAGTGTACATACCACCGAGGGCCGAAATGGAAGTTGAGGAATGTCCCGTGCCGAAAGCATCATAAACACTTTCCTTGCGCATGGGGAAACCACTAGGGCCATCCAACAAGCGATTTTTTCCAAAAACCTCCCTTCGCCCTGTAAGTACCTTGTGCACATATGCCTGGTGTCCCACATCCCATATCAATACATCGTTTGGGGTGCCCATCAAAAAATGAAGGGCCACGGAAAGTTCTGTAACAGCCAAAGAAGCGGCTATATGAGCCGGTTTGTCTTGAGTTACTTTTGGAATATACTCGCGTAGCTCCATGCACAAGGTTTCCAACTCCTCTACTGAAAAATGCCGGAAGTCTTGTGGACTGTTAATATTGGGCAGGTGTTTCATAATATTATGTGCGCAGCAAAGGTAAGAGGGATTCTTTTCTTTCCCTTATCCAACACAAAAAAGTAGTAGCGTGAAAATTTTTGACGACAATCTACTCGAAGCTATTGTTATTCATTGCGTTGCCATGTATGCTGCACCTTGTCTAAGCGCAAATCTAGCTGACGCAGCTCATGCACAACCGCATCAAAGTTTGCAGAAACAAATGGCGCCAATCGACTATCAATAAAAACATGTTGTTGGGCTTGATTGAGTTGATGCGGCTTGCGCATTTCCATAGCCTGCAATTGCTCGGCAATGTAGTTCTTTAGCGTTTCATACTTTTGAGTCCATGCATTAGCCACTAAAATATGGGGCGCTTTAAAGAGTTGTTTGGATTTCTCTTTCAGATAGGTTTCAAGCTTCAATTCATGTGCTACAGAATTATGCTTTACCTGAATGGTAAATTGCGCAGCCCCTTTCGTAGTCACTAATCGATTCACTAATTTGTATTCTTCATCGTAAAAATTAAAAACACCCTCTTCACCGCGCACCAATTGATTGTATTGTTTTACTGTAATAAACTGACCTTCAAATTGGGCATTGGGGTTTATTACTTTGTAATAGGCGTCGTCATAAGGCTTTAATACCGGCTCTGACTCTTTTATGACTACATAGATTTCATGGGTAACATCCCTTTCAAAATCATCTACTTCTTTGCGCAATGCAGACAACCCCACTGTAACAGAGTAGCCATGATTGCGAATGACTTCCGCTACCATTTTAGAGACTTCTTCAAATTGAGACGGGTGCTCCCAAATGGTGTGTACCAGTAAGAAGCAATCCATTAAATCAACTTCCTTACGGCCATTTAAAAAAGCAGCAGTACGCAACAACCGGATTATCTTTTTCCAGCGGCGATCTAAGACTTCTATGGGTCTGTTTTTAGTGTTTTTATCATTCCAATCCTCGATTTTTTCTCTCAACAATTGGATTGTATTTAAAACTGTTGGCCCCACTTCAACTTCTTGGATTTCTTTGGACCATTGCCCAAGTTCTTCGGTTGTAATTTTTAGCGAGTCCGGCACCTCATCTTGATAGACATCAGCGGTGTCTGTAATCATTTTTAAAAAATTGGAGGTACCTTTTACTGGCTCCATTTCGTACCGAATCAAAAAGCGATCATAAAGCGCGGCTAGACCATCGTCGTTCGAAGGCAATTCGTTGGATGCCGTAATAATGGCATGAATGGCCACCTTTATCTCTTGTTCCCCATTGCGGTAAACCCGCTCATTGAGAATAGTGAGCAATGCATTTTGAATAGCTGAGCTCGACTTCCAAATCTCATCTAAAAAAACTACCTGAGCACCCGGAAGGTAATTGTCCGTTTTTCGCTCGTATAGATCTTCATCTTTTAGTTTTTTTATGGAAACAGGACCAAAAATTTCGTCGGGTGTAGAAAAGCGTGTCATGAGATATTCAAACGTCTTGCTCGACGAAAAAGCAAACTTCAATCTTCTGGCAATCAAACTTTTCCCAACGCCTGGAGGGCCTAATAGAAAAATACTTTCACCAGCAATTGCTGCGAGCAAACTCAATTTAATTACTTCTTCTCTCTCGTAGAGTCCTTTCGATAGCGCCTCGATTAAATGGGCGGTGCGTGTTTCAATTTTCATGGTAGTACTAACGCACAAATCAAAAAAACGTTTTTCTAAAGGACGGCATTCTACCAATTTTTACAACACTTTTTTCCTTTGCAATTAAAAACAAGAGCCAGATAACTTTGTCAATACCGCTACCGAAGGGTTACAGTTGCTGATACCATCCAAGGATGTAAAGCTGAGTCTACACAGAGAAGAATAATTGTAAGCAAAATAGACGCTAAGGGGAATTTTTGGACAGCTTATTTTTTTGGAGCAGTTGCAAAAATCTATTAGCAAGCCCGTTTTATGCAAAAAGCTGCTCCTGTTTACAGGATTATTTAAACTACTTGAAACGAAATGATTAAGAACAAATGGTGTTTTATACAAAAAAAATAAAATGAATACCCTGTATTAATTTGAAAATAGTATTACATTACAAAACCAACACTTCACTCCATCTTAATACAATGATACCAAACTAAAAAGCAAAAAAAAACCTTGTAGGGAACTTTCAGTTTTTTTAATTTTGAGGCACTTATTAACAAAGTAAATCTTCAGCATATGAGAAAATTGTACATGAGTTTGATTTATAGTTTAGTTAGTATTTTAGCGATTGGTCAAGGTTCCGTCACAACATCTCCCCCTTTAAATCCAAACAATGGACAATCTGGTGTCACCTTTGAGGTGATAAGTACCGACCCCATCATCATCACAGGCATTTCCAACACTTTTAATTCTGGTTCGCAATCTGGAAGTGTTTGGATGCGCGTTGGAGGTGTTCAGACTACAGTTGGGGCAGCCCCTAATGTATCGGCTGCGGGAGGCTGGACTCAAGTGATCCCAAATTTCACAGCTACAGGAAACAACAACACCCCTGTCCCAATCGTAACGACAACCCCAATAAACATTACCATTCCAGCCAACACACCGGTAGGTTTTCACATCGGTGGTGGCTTGCGTTATCAAACCCATACTGGCCCACCTGATGTTTTTACAGATGGGACATTAACTGTACGCACAGGAACAAACTACGGTTATGGTGGAGCAGCACCCAACCCAGCCTTTCATCCGCGTCAATTTTTAGGCGTAATCAATTATGATTTAGCATGTGGCATCAACTTCAACCTATCAAAAAATGACGAAGGTTGTCCGGGTTTCAACAACGGCAGTGCCACTGTTGACGTAACAGCAGCCACACCTCCATACACCATACTTTGGAGTACGGGAGCCACTACGCCAACCATTACAGGAATCGGTGCCGGCACCTACGGCGTTACGGTCACCGATACCGAATGCTCTAGAACAGATAGCATCACTTTAATTAGCCCTCCCAATCTAGGCCCTGAGCCTATTGTTGGGAAAGACACCGTTCTCAATCAACCCATTCAAGTTTACAATATCAATGCAACCAATCAATGGAACTATCAATGGAAGGTAGCGTCGGGAGGTTTTTTGAGAATGGGCACCAATACACACGTGGCAACTGTACAATGGACCGAGCCCGGTGTGCATCAATTAGCCTGCGTAGTCACCGCAGCGGATGGCTGTATAGATAGCAGTTATGTTGACGTTTATGTGGATGTGCCTTTTAGTGTTTTAGAATCTCACAAACGCGGCTTCGTGTTTTTCCCCAATCCGGCACAATCCCATATAGACTTTGAAAATATTCCCACGGCAGCTACACATATTTCTATTTTTAGTATTCAAGGTCAATTGCTTCGAGAAGAACCTGTCAAAGGCACTGAAATGAGGGTCGATATAGCAGACCTCCCACCTGGCACTTACATGATTGAAATAATTGGACAATTTAAAAAGCTTATCAAACACTAATGAAAAAGAGGCGTGATAGATTCACGCCTCTTTTTTATTGCTTACCGCTCCTTCAATACCTATTGTTACTATTGATTGTCGCTAGAATTTCGAAATCACTATTCCAAAAGGTGCGCATTTCGTCGTATCAGGCCATGAGAACGCCTTTTTATGACCTCTGAGGCATCCATAATCATTTCCAAGTTGGTTGGGAAAGGCACAAAACTACCTCCCACGCGTTCCCGGGTTTCTCTAGAAAGTGCTCGGTCATCACCGGTAAAATTGGTGAAGAAGTTTTTGAATAATAACTCCTCTCGGAAAGGCCACCGCTGTATTAATTTCCCTTCCGCATTAGAAAAAACTACTTCACCCATCACAATGCCAGCCTTTGTTTGTTCCACGGCTAAAATATCTGCATAGATTTCGATGTAATTGGGTTCACGAACATCATTTCCCAAACTATCCTTCAACACATTTCCGCGACCATCCAACACATAGCGCCAGCCATCTCGCACAGTCCGCGACTCAGCGCTCCTTACCTCATAGATTTGTTCGGGACTTATATTGGCCACTTGAATTACAATATCAACGTAGTAGTCAAACACTTCTCGCTGTGATTCCGCCGTGTGGAAGTTTGTCCAACGGCTATTTAATCCATCGGGGTTATAGTAGGTAAGGTTGTGCATAAAGGCATTGGGGAGGATGTAATCGGTGAGATTATTAGCTACAACCAACACGTGATTTTGCCCTCTTTCAAATGCTTCAATTTGTAACGTTTTTGCATTGTGATAATCAGGAAACAAACGAAGGAGCTCGGAAAGTTTTGTATGCGCTAACCTTGCGTTGGATTTTGTGTTTTCCTGCAAAAGCAACTGTGCCTCTTCGTACAAATACTGAGCGGCCTCAGACTTGTATCGCGCGAGTTGCGACGAAATGTCCTGAGTGGGTAGCGGAATACCATTGGTGCGAGTACCAAGCCCACTAACTGTAAGGACTTCACGCTGCATTTTGTCGATGTTCTGATACAAGCGGTAAATGGGTAGCGCATTCTCAGGGCGTCGCTCCTGTTCCAACACCGCAATTCTCGAAAACCACCGATCTGTCTGAATGGTATAAGCCTGTTGCAACAAGCCACCATATCTGTCCGCTCGTTTCGGTTTCGCTCGGATTTTTTTCACCGCTACATATACCGTTTTCTCATAATCACCTCGTTTAAAATGCTTTCGTGGCGAAGCACAACCGAATAACAAGAAGGCAGCCAAAAGAATAAAAAAATGTTTCATAGTGCAGAAAAAAGAAAAAGCCATTCATGATCCTGAGAATGGGTTGAGCGTGAAAATGATAAAACCTTAAAAAAAAACGGCAGCGGTGCACGGTTATGGGTAGCACCAACACCACCACGTTTTGGCGACAAATATCATATTAAAGTATGATTTAAAACAAAAAGGTAAAAAAAATGATTGGCAAACGAAAAATTGGACGCCGCGCCAAACTCCCAAACCACTCCGGTAGTTTTTTCACCACGGGGTTTACAGGGTACACGGTGTGGCACGGGAAAATGTTTTATTAGTCTCCGTGCCACTCCGTGTCCAACTCCGAGTTCCCAAAAATTGAAAATTGAAAATGGAGAATTGAAAATTTGGTTTACGTAGGTTTCACCCAAAGCCCACAAAGGGTATCAAACATCGCCCTCAGTGCAACTCCGTGCCTTCTCAGTGAAACTCAGTGTTCCAAAAAAAGAATCGTGCAATGAATAACAAATCGCCGTCACCGAAAACGCCGCGCCAAACTCCTAAACCCTTTAAGTTTAAGGTTTAAAGTTTAAGTTAAACCTTAAACTTTCAACATTAAACCACTTCGGAAATAATCGAAGAATGAATATCTCAACGCAGTCGCCGAAAACGCCGCGCCTAACTCCCTAACTTCCAAACTCCCAAACCGTATGGAAATATGCGTGGAATGATAACGATTCGTTTCCCAAGCCCTCCGTGCCACTCCGTGTTCTAAAAATTGAAAATGGAGAATTGAAAATTGAAAATGGAGAATTGAAAATTTGGTTTACATAGGTTTCACCCAAAGCCCACAAAGGGTATCAAACATCGCCCTCCGTGCCACTCCGTGCCTTCTCAGTGAAACTCAGTGTTCCAAAAAAAGAATCGCAGAAAGAATAAAGTATCGTAGTCGCCTGAAAACGCCGCACCTAACTCCCTAACCTCCCAACTCCCAACCCGTATGAAAATAGACTCGTTTGCGAATCCCTCCGTGCCACTCCGTGCCCAACTCCGTGGAACTCCGTGTTCCAAAAAAAAGATCGTGCAATGAATTAACCATTCGCAGTCGCCGGAACACGCCGCGCCAAACCCCAACTCCCAATCCTCATCAAATCCAAAGAAAAAAATGGCTTATCACGGGTTTTTAATGCGAGCAAAACAATTACATTTGCAAACTTGTAATTAGAGTCTAAACATAAATTTATACAGCATGCATTTTGAACTGACTGAGGAGCATGAAATGATTCGCCAAGCGGCGAGGGATTTTGCGCAAACGGAACTTTTACCCGGCGTTATTGAGCGCGATGATCAGCAAAAATTCCCCGCAGCGCAAGTGAAGAAAATGGGAGAATTAGGATTCATGGGAATGATGGTGGACCCGCAATACGGCGGGGGTGGAATGGATACCGTGTCTTACGTGTTGGCCATGGAGGAAATTTCTAAAATCGACGCTTCTGCATCCGTTGCCATGTCGGTAAACAATTCGCTTGTTTGTTGGGGTATTGAAAAATATGGCACTGAAGAGCAAAAACAAAAATATTTAGTGCCTTTGGCAAAAGGCGAAATCATCGGTGCATTTTGTTTGTCTGAGCCCGAAGCTGGCTCTGATGCAACCTCACAAAAAACCACTGCTATTGACAAAGGAGACCACTACTTGTTAAACGGCACCAAAAACTGGATTACTAATGGCAACTCTGCCTCTGTATATTTGGTAATTGCTCAAACAGATGTAGACAAGGCTCACCGCGGTATAAACTGCTTGATTGTTGAAAAAAGCATGGAAGGTTTTGTTGTTGGCAAAAAAGAAGACAAAATGGGTATCCGCGGATCAGACACCCACTCTTTGATGTTTACAGACGTTAAAGTCCCCAAAGAGAACCGATTGGGAGAAGATGGCTTCGGATTTAAGTTTGCCATGCAGGTGCTTTCGGGTGGTCGTATTGGTATTGCTGCTCAAGCATTGGGCATTGCCAGCGGAGCCTACGAGTTGGCTTTGAAATACGCAAAAGAACGCAAGACCTTTGGCAAACCTATTGGCGAGCATCAAGCTATTGGCTTCAAATTGGCAGACATGGCTACGGAAATCGAAGCAGCCCGCTTATTGTGTCTTAAAGCAGCTTGGCTAAAAGACAACAAAATGAATTTTGACCAAGCAAGTGCCATGGCAAAACTCTACGCCTCTACAGTCGCCATGAAAGTAACCACAGAAGCCGTTCAGGTGCATGGTGGCTACGGTTACGTAAAAGAATACCACGTGGAGCGCCTCATGCGTGATGCAAAAATCACCCAGATTTATGAAGGCACTTCTGAAATCCAAAAAATCGTTATTTCGAGAGGTATTTTAAGAGATTAAAACGGCACAGCACAATAATTAAAAAACCCCCACTAGCGCATCTAGTGGGGGTTTTTTTATTGCCAATCTGCTATTTTTTGCCGCAGCGCTCTAGGCAAACCACGTCGCCACTTCCTCTAACTGAAGTGCGGGAATATCGAGCTTATTTTTCTTGCGATAACCATTGAGTTGTTGGTGTACCTGTGTGTACTTTAGCTCACGCATGGCCGCAACCGTATTGTAAACGCTTTTTACATGCACAGCCCAAACCTCAGCAACACCAATTTCCAAAAAGTCATTAGCGGTTTCCTGTTTTGCCACTTCAAATTTCTCTGGTCGCATTTGGGGAAACAACAACACTTCTTGAATACTCACTTGATTGGTCAACATCATGGCTAGCCGATCGATACCAAAACCGATACCCGCTGTAGGCGGCATGCCGTATTCTAAGGCGCGCAAAAAGTCGTAATCAATATACATGGCCTCATCATCGCCACGCTCCATGAGCTTAACTTGGTCTTCAAAACGCTCGCGCTGATCTATGGGGTCGTTTAACTCTGTGTAGGCGTTCGCCAATTCTTTTCCATTGACAATCAATTCAAAACGCTCCACAAGACCGAGTTTGCTGCGGTGTTTTTTAGTCAAGGGACTCATTTCTACGGGGTAATCTGTAATGAAAGTGGGCTGAATGTAATGGTGCTCACACTTCTCGCCAAACAGTTCATCAATCAGCTTTCCCTTGCCCATGGTATCATTGGTCTCTATGCCCAATTTCCCGCAGACATCGCGCAATGCTGCTTCATTCATTTCACTTACGTCAAATCCTGTGTGTGTATGAATAGCGTCATAAATAGAAACGCGTTGGTAAGGGGCTTTGAAGCTAATGGTGCGCTCGCCAACAACAGCATCGGCCGTACCGTTTGTAGCGATGGCAACCCGTTCGAGCATTTCTTCGGTGCGCTCCATTAACCAATGGTAATCTTGGTAAGCCACGTAATATTCTAACACCGTAAACTCCGGGTTGTGTGTTCGGTCCATGCCTTCATTCCTGAAGTTTCTGGAGAATTCGTACACCCAATTAAAGCCGCCCACAATCAGTCGCTTCAAATACAACTCATTGGCAATGCGTAAATACAACGGAATATCAAGCGCATTGTGGTGCGTTTTGAACGGACGTGCAGCAGCACCACCTGGAATGGCTTGCAATACAGGGGTATCCACTTCAATAGCTTCGTTTTCGTGCAAGTATTCACGAATGGCTTGCATCATTTTACTGCGCTTCAGGAATGTAGCCTTCACATGGTCGTTCACAATCAAATCGACATAACGTTGACGGTATCGCAATTCAGGGTCTGTAAATCCGTCGTATACATTTCCATCGTTATCTTGTTTGACAACGGGAAGTGGGCGCAGCGATTTTGCTAGTACCGTTAAAGACTTGACAAGCACCGATGTTTCTCCTGTTTGTGTTTTAAAAACAGTACCTTTTACACCAATAAAGTCACCAATATCCAACAATTTCTTGAAAACCGTATTGTAGAGGGTTTTGTCTTCACCTGGGCAAATTTCGTCGCGATTGATATACACCTGAAGACGACCGTGATGGTCTTTAATTTCAGCAAAAGAAGCTTTTCCCATAACGCGGCGCGCCATGATACGACCAGCTAAAATCACCTCTTCTTCCGATGCGACAAGGCTAGTGACATTCTCTTTAATTTTTCGAGAGGACGTATTTACGGGGAAAGCCGCCGCAGGATAGGGGTCAATACCGAGTTGTTTCAATTCTTCTAGTGCCTTCCGGCGAAGGACTTCTTGCTCTGATAAACCAGTTGCCATATAAAATGCAATTAAACGATGATAGCAAGCAGAAACTTGCGATGATATTTTCAATTAATCTTACTTGAACAATCGCAACACGTCGTTGCCATTTGCCAAAAGTAATAGCGCCATCAAAATCACAAAACCTACTACTTGTGCATATTCGAGCACTTTGGTTGACGGCTTGCGTCCGGTGATCATTTCCCAAAGCACAAAAACAATGTGTCCGCCATCCAACGCTGGTATGGGTAGGATATTCAAAAAGCCGAGCATCACACTCAAGAATGCTGTAAACTCCCAAAAGTTTCGCCAATCCCAATACGATGGAAACTGATCGGCTATCATAATGAGGCCGCCAACTTCTTTGTACGCTCCAGTTTTGCTGTTAAATATCAATTTGAATTGTCGCACGTACTTGGTAAGCACATCTACGCTCATGGAAAAGCCCGCAGGAATGGCATTGAACAGGCTGTAGTTGACGGTATCCAGTTTATAGAATCTGCTGATATTTCCGAGCACGGCGATACCCAACACACTGTCGCTTGGGACTTCCATCCGGTATTCAAAGAATTGTTTGTTGCGATAAACGCCAAGCGCAACTTCACGCCCCGCGTAGGTTGGAATGCTGTCGAGGTATTGGTCGAAGAAAAGCATTTCATGGCCATTAAAAGCGACGATGCTATCGCCAACCTCCAATCCCGAAACACTGGCTACAGAGGAGTCTTTCAGATTGGCCACCACATAAGGCAAACGGGGTTGAAACAAAAAGTCTTTTTGGGCAATCATCTTTCCGATTTGCACTTCATCAAAATAGACGGCTTCCGTATTTCCATTGCGCAGCACTTGAACCTGACCCTTGCCTTCTAACATGATATCGCCTGGGATAGAAAAGAACTTTTCGGGCTCCATTCCATTAATGGAATGTATTTTATCACCAGCTTGAAAACCCATTTCTTTGGCTAAAGGCGATGGTTGCACACCGTGAATAACGGCGTCATTACTCAAAAACTGCTGGCCATAAAAAGCTAAAATTCCCGCATAGATAATGATGGCTAAAATAAAGTTGACCAATACACCGCCTACCATGATTATGAGTCGTTGCCAAGCCGGCTTGCTGCGAAACTCCCATTCTTTAGGTTCCTCGGCAAGTTGTTCCTTGTCCATACTCTCGTCTACCATACCAGCTAATTTCACATAACCGCCCAATGGCAACCATCCGATACCATACACAGTCTCACCGATTTTCTTTTTCAATAAGGAGAAGTACGGGTCAAAAAAGAGGTAGAATTTTTCTACGCGAACTTTAAATAATTTGGCGGGTAAAAAGTGTCCAAACTCGTGTAACACAATAAGTATTGATAAGCTGAGAATGAACTGCGCAGCTTTTATCCAGATGTCCATGAAAAATATATCTATAGTAAATACTATCCCCAAAAACGGGCGTGCAAAAGTACATCATTAAACAAGAAAAGCCACATTCTGTTTTTGTTAGAATGGGCTTATTATGTGGGTAGAGAATGTGACACTGAATTAGTTTTACAAATCTGTGTTTATCCAGTTGTTGGCTTATGTGAAGGCATTACAACCCATACCCAGGCATAGGTAGTGACTTTCCCGAATTCACCAATAGGTGAGTTTTGCAAACGCTCTTCAAATTTTTAGGCAAACTCACACTTGTGGCTCAAACTTCCAAACGGGGGTTTCTTGAAATTCTCGAAAAACCTCAGCCACGCGTTCTAGGTTCACTTGAGAAATGGGGTGAGGCGTGTTTTTGAATATGTGATAACGCCCTTTGGGCATAGTAGCGCAAATCCGTTTGACTTCTTCCGGGGTAGCAGATCCATCTTTATCGCCTGTTGTAAGCATTACCACCTGCGACAACCGAGAGATATCGTACAAACTCAAGGGCGGATTTTCACCCATTTTGCGCATCATGTCAGCCGTATTATTTAAAACAACTGTCCAGTTTATACTGCCATGTAGTTGCTTCAACTCCTCGGCAAAGGCAGGTACTTTTTCTTGAATGCGATCTGCGTTGAGTTTGGTAAGCTCTACAGCAGCTGTTTGTGGTGTCCAGTCTAATTTGGTGCCAAGGGTAAATACGCGATTGAACAGCTCCGGTTGGTAGCGAGCAAGAAATAACCCCACGTATCCACCCATACTATAGCCAATGATGGAACACTTCTTAATGTTGTTTTCGCGCATGTAATTGACCACATCGTTAGAAAAAAACTGAATGCTAAACACATACTTTCCGGGTGTTTTTCCATCGTGCCCCTTGTAGGTAAGCAAGTGCACATCGTAATCAGATTGCAGGAGGTCAGCTAAGGGTTGCATTTGTGCGGCAGACCCGAGAGCGCCGTGAAGTAATAATAATGTCTCTTTTTCGTGTGCCATTGGTAATGCTGATTTTGTTTTTTTTAGGCAGGTTTCTGATTTTCCAAAAGTAACAGAAAGTTTGAAACCACCCACATTCGATTCTGGCGTTTTTAAAAATCATTTCTACTGTTGGCTACCTCATGAAATCCGATAAAATCACACCCCCTTCTACCGAATGATACGTAGGCAAAATACCGACTGTTGCGCATTGTCGCAGTCTGCAACATTTACTTAGTTTGAAAATCAATTCACTGACAAACAAAAAGAGCACAACAATGAAAAAAGGACTACTACGCGCAGGACTACTTGTTCTGTTAATTGGAACTATGGCGTTTGACCAAAACAGCAACAACCTCACACCGTTAAAAACGCTAGATGAGATACATCCTAAGAAGGACATCAAGATTGGCAGCAAAAAGCTTTTTAAAAACGAAAAGCGGGTGGCCCTCTTCAAAACGGCGCTACATTTTAAAGTCATCAGCAATGGCGTTGCCATGGTGGGTAAGGGTATGTCTCAGCGAAACTTTGCTACCACATGGGCCATACTAGAAGGCATTGAAAGTGAAGACATGCAAGACATCACAGAAGCCTATTACGTCATGCTGCGGACCAAGCTCGAGAATATGGGCGTTGAAGTGGTAGACTTTGAGACCATACAGCAGGCGGCAACTTTCGAAAAACTCTCAGACAGTGACAGCAAAAGAGATTGGTCGAACAAGAGCATTGGCGCCGTATCCGTTCACACGGCATTCAACGGCCCCATAACGCCACCTGTAGAAGGCAACATTGCGCATTGGAGCAAATTGGGGAAACTCTCCAAAGAGCTTGGTGCTACAGCCATGTTTGTAGACATGATTATTGATTTTGCAGTATTTGACATTGATTTCCATCGCAAACGCGGCATGAATTACACCTCAACAAGTGCAACGGCTAATGTCATTCCCGAAATCACCATCAAGCCTTATTATGGTGGCGAAACACCACCATACGGGTACAGCCCCATGAACAGCGGGATAAGTATTGTTCCTAGATACGGCATGCAAGGCACGCTCAACATCAACAAAAACACCCTCTTTCCCGGAGGTTTCGCAGATGAAATTGAGAGCTTTTCTGGGCAAATGCCAAAAAGCATGAAGCGATGGATTTCCATAGGAAACGAACTGGACTTAACAACAGGAACCTTTGTGGTACGGGCCAATCCGGCGCAGTATCGCGAGCGCGTGCTTCACGCTTTGGAACAGTACACCGATGCACTTTTGGCAAAATGGGCTGAAAACCAATAAATCCAAAACTTAATTAAAGGCAAAAACTCATGAAAAAAGCTGTACCTATTATCTTTTTGGCATTGGGCATGTTGAAATTGATGGGGCAAAGTACACATACTGTACTGCAAGACGACCCTAGTTTTGGAGCCCTTAGCAACGTCTATTTTACTCCATATTATTTATTGGACTTTCCGGCCTTCAGCCCTCGACTAAGCGAACCTTTATATTTTGAAGGCAGCGCAGCTATAGCCTGGGGTTTCCGAGCGCACGCGAACATAAAGGAGCGTTTTCAAGTAGAGATGAACTATCGCAAAGGCGTTTGGGAGGCCACCACCCACAACTTTGAGCTTGGTGGAGCCCTTATTGTTCGCACACGTACACGCGTGAAGCCCATGGATGTGCATGTGAGCGAACGAAGTATAAACGCCAACACCAAACAAGTAGAAACCTTCCACACACAAGGCAACCAAATGAATTACTTTGGTTTTCGTGCAGGACTATTGCAGTATCAATCGCAATTTAAAGACGACTACTTTTCGGGGTATGCCAACAGTTTTGGAGCCTATGGGGGTATCACATTTGGGGTTACGCGCAACTTACAAATACAACTCAAAGACCGCCGCATTCGCGAGCGCGCCGATTACAATCGCTTTTACGTTGACGTGCTACTTGCAGGGACACGCTATGTGGGTGAAAGTGAGATTGCCGAGTCTGTATCCGGTGTTCCTTTTGGGTGGCGCTTTGGATATGAACAGAATCACCCATTGCGCGGGGCCTTTGGCACCACCGTACACATCGAAATGGGCTATCGACCTGGGTTGGCAGGCTATTACCTCGGGATGGGCTTTACTTTTATCAGCCTAAGGGGCAAAATTGCTGCACTCAACTAAATAGTACACCAACCAAAAGATGGATAATGAAGGCAAATAGAATAGTCGCCTTATGGGTTGTCGGCCTTTTTTTGACCCTGGCAAAAGGACAAGAGGCCAAGCAAAAAACAGGATTGTTGGCGACCAAAGTGGCCAAACAAGGGTTGCACAATGTTTTTGTTAGCGGCATATCCATGCGCGACAGCAAAGCCCTGTTTCCCGACCACCAAAAAACGGGGCCCTTTCCCACCTTGGGGTACGAATACGAAGAGTTGAACTTCCACCAATGGGAAGGACGTATAAAGATGAATTTCGAGTTACTAGGTGACATCACCTACTACTTATTGGGTTTTATGGCCAATGCCAGTATTGAAGATGTAGATTCCCGCTTTAGCAACACCAGTTATTTTACCGGTGGGTTAATAGAGTTATTGGCCACTTGGAACGTGTATGCGCACGACAAATTTACGATTGGTGCTGGTGGTGTTTTGTATGATTTGATGTATCAACACAGAAACATAGACGCCCTTGGGGTACAAAGCAACGATGAATTCTCCAAGGCATCTGGGTATGGGGTATATGGAGGCTGGGCTATTCATTCTGATGTTTTACTGCACCGAAGCGCCACCTTACACCTCGATTTTTTTCGCGGCTATGGGTTGTATCATTATCGCACCTCATGGTTAAAGGAGCAAGGCAAGGCCGCCACGCCTTTTGATACCTGGAAGCTCACGGCAAAAATAGTGCATGAAACAGGCATATTTATAGACGTTCGGTATCATCAAGCCTTGGCAAAAACGGACTTTCCCACGCAGGCATCACGTTTTCAGTTTAGCATAGGGTATCGGATAGGGATGCACAATTATGATGGCAGCACACACCGGAGAAGGCCCAATTGAGCGGCGGTGCCCACTTCCATTTTCTATGGGTTGGTGAACGAGTGCTGCGCCCGCGATTGTAATGGAAAGCCCGGAGCCATTGCGACCTTACGGCGGTGCGAGCGGAGGAGGCTGCGAGCAGACCCCGCACGCCGCAACCGCCGTGGGAGCGATGGTGAGGACTTGGAATGGAAAGCGCGAAATTGGCGCCCCTATTTTTATCAGAAATAGAATGGGGCAACAAGAGTGTTCACCAAAAAAAAGGCGTGTCTCATCAAAGGAAAACCCACATTCAACACCGAGTTATGAGGTGCAAAAATGAAAGTGTGAAAAACAAAAGCATTTGATTATTTTTGACGGCTAAAACAAACTCTGTGTCCGAAGCACTCGTCATCATTCCCACATACAACGAAAAAGAGAACATTGAAACGGTTATTCGACTGGTATTCAACCAGCAGGAAGAATTTGATGTTCTCATTGTTGACGATTCTTCACCCGATGGTACACGGAAGATTGTGGAGATTTTGATGGAGGAATTTCCGAGACGGCTGCATTTAGAGAGTCGAAAAGAGAAAAACGGTCTAGGCACTGCGTACATTCATGGATTTAAATGGGGCATGGCCAAGGGCTATGAGTACATTTTTGAGATGGACGCCGATCTTTCTCACAATCCGGCTGATTTACCGCGATTGTTGGAAGCTGTAAAAACGAATGGTGCTGATTTGGCAATAGGCTCACGGTATTGCAAAGGCGTAAATGTGGTAAATTGGCCGATGACACGGGTACTCCTTTCATTTTTCGCGAGTAAGTACGTGCGTTTTATTTTGGGGATTCCCATTCACGACACCACAGCAGGTTTTAAGTGTTACCGGCGGGCTGTATTAGAAAAAATCAATTTTGATAAGATACAGTTTGTTGGATATGCTTTTCAGATAGAAATGAAGTTCAAGTCTTGGAAATACGGTTTTAAGCTTGTTGAGGTTCCGGTAATTTTCACAGACAGGACCGCCGGCCAGTCAAAGATGTCGACTGGCATAATAAAAGAAGCCATTTTTGGTGTTTTAAAGTTGAAATTAATCAGTGTATTTACCAAATATCCAAAGGGATAATTGCATTCCATAGGGGGAATAACTAATTGATAAATTGAAATATACACATGTATAAATCCTATTTAATAAAACAAGTAAAAATTGTTTCAGACAATACCATCATTGAGGGGGATGTATTTATTAAGAACGGAAGGATTGAAAAAATCGATCAATACATCAGTCCGAAAAATGGCGATGTAAAAGTAATTGACGGCACTGGGTGTTTTTTGATGCCGGGAGTTATTGATGATCAAGTTCACTTTAGGGAACCCGGTTTAACCCATAAGGGCACGATAGCTTCAGAAAGCATGGCCGCTGTAGCTGGTGGGATTACCAGTTACATCGAACAGCCAAACACGGTTCCACAAGCCACAACCATTGCTCTTTTAGAGGAAAAGTACGCTATAGCAGCCAAGAGTTCATTTGCTAATTACGGATTTAACCTCGGGGCCACCAACAACAATTTGGAAGCGTTGCTCCGCGCCGATAAGACAAAAATACCGGGGGTAAAAATCTTTATGGGAAGTAGCACTGGCAACATGTTGGTAGACGACGCCAAGGCTCTTGAAGCTATTTTTTCGCAGGTTGATTTACAGATATTCACACACTGCGAGGACGAAGCCACGATAAAGCGCAATATGGCCAACTATGAGTTGCAATATGGCGACGCTATTCCCATGAGTGCACATCCTTTGATTCGCTCTGAGGAAGCTTGCTATCTTTCGTCTTCTTTTGCTGTGGAATTGGCCAAGAAACACAACACCAAATTGCATGTTTATCACATTTCAACAGCAAAAGAACTTGCGTTGTTTGAGCCTGGCCCTATAGATGACAAGCGGATAACGGCAGAAGCGTGTATCCACCATTTGTGGTTTGATAGCAGTCAATATGAAGAGTTGGGTAGTCGCATTAAGTGGAACCCTGCGGTAAAAACCATTAAAGACCTCGAGGGCATTTGGGAGGGGGTTTTGGATGGCCGGATAGATGTCATTGCCACCGACCATGCGCCACACACACTTGAGGAAAAGAGCAACCCTTACAAATCTGCGCCGAGTGGTGGGCCGTTGGTGCAGCACGCCTTGGTAGCGATGATGGAGAAAGTAAAGGAAGGGGTGCTAACCATAGAACAGTTGGTAGAAAAGATGTGTCACAATCCTGCTAAGCTCCTCAATTTGAAAGAACGCGGGTATATCAGAGAAGGGTATCATGCTGATGTTGTGTTGGTAGAAGCTTCCCGTCCTTGGTCAGTAAACACAGAAAACATCATTGCAAAGTGCGGTTGGTCGCCCTTTGAAGGCACCACATTTCGCTCCAAAGTTTTAAAGACTTTTGTAAATGGACATCTTGTATACGACAATGGCAAATTTGCGTCCAAAGCGATAGGGGAAAGATTGACGTATGATCGGCAATAATCGTTTTTGGGCAGGGCTTGTCATGTTGGCCTTGTGTTGCTGTAGTAGCAATAAGGAATTTGAGACTCCCGAAGGCTACCTTCTACCTGAGAAAATGCGGGCTATAATGGTGGATTTGCATATGATAGAAGGGGCAAAAGCTGGCATCAGCGTTGTTGGTGACAGCTTGCCCGTTGCGTACTACTACGAAAGTCTGTACCAAAAGCACAACATCACCGCAGCGCAACTAGACAGCAACTTGCAATTTTACGCCAGTCATCAGGAGGTTCTAGATAAGATTTATGAAAACGTCATCAACGATTTGGTACAGTTGGAAGCGCAATTAGAAAAGGACTATGCCAAAAAAAGAAAGGAAGAGAGCCCTACTCCTCCGGATTCGGTTTTAAAAGAGTCAATTGATTCGTTGAAAATCGGCCTGCCGGGTGTAAAGAAACGTTAATTTCCAGATTTACTTTCGTCTATGAGGAACCATTTGCAACAATGGGCGATGGTTTCGGAGAGTGGACGAAATTGGAAATTGAGTTGTTTTTGAATTTTATCGCTACTATAGCGATACACACCTTGCGCAGTTCTAGCCGTTTCTTTGGTAATAAGGGGGTAGGTACCAAAAATAACACTTCGCCAATATTCAAAACGCCACAAGATTTCCATTAGCCATTGAGATGGCACTTTGGTGGGTGGTGTAATGTTGAATGCCTTGGCGATTTGTTGAAAAAGTGATTCAAAAGAAACATTGTCAGCAGCAACGACAAATCGTTCTCCGAAGCAATTAGCGTCCATCAATTCACGGAACAAAAAGGCCACATCGCGAACATCGACAAATGCATTGACGCCTTTTGTTACATATGGAAAGCCTTTATAAATAGTTGGGAAGAGGTGACTGCTACCGGCTGTCCAAAAGCCTGGCCCTAGAATAACAGAAGGATTAATGATTGTAGCGTTTAACCCCTCCTCTACCCCGCGCCACACTTCCATTTCAGAGAGGTATTTACTTTTTGCGTACTTCGAGTTTTCGGGAGATGCTACCCAAATATTTTTTTCATTGAGGGTGGTAGCGTCTTTCGTTCGCCCCAAACTGGCCACACTGCTCACAAAACCAAACTTTTTTACTTTTTTATGCAAAGCAATGTTCACCAAGTTAGCTGTACTCTGCGTGTTAAATGCCACCATGTGTTTCGCTTCTTTTGGGTGAAACGAAACAATTGCGGCACAGTGATAGACCTCTTCAACGCCATCAAAATGTGACTCCAGTTCAAGGACGTCCAATAAATCGGCATTCTCCCAAGTAATATTTGCGAACAAAGCATCAGCCTTTTCCGAATCGTAATATCGAAAAACGCGAAGTACCCTATTGACATCAGAATTGGGGCGCTTGAGTGCGCGCACCGCCTTGCCTTGCTGCAGCAATTCCAATAGAAGGTGACTTCCTAAAAGTCCAGTACCGCCGGTAACTAAAATCATCGTCGTGGCATTATTTACCTTGTAATCTGCGCATTGCAGCTTTAGACGGTTCGTGGTCTGGGTTGTATTTCAATGCAGATCCAAAATCGATTCGAGCTTGTGGATAGTTTTCGAGTAGCTCATAGGTATAGCCGCGAGCATAATAGGCGCGATGATTCATCTCTCGGATGGAAAGGCATTTATCAAATTTAGCAATAGCCGCATCGTATTCTTCCAATTCCACGTAGCAATATCCCATCAAATAATATGATTCTACGTCATTGGGATTGATTTGCACTGCCTTGTCCAAAGCTTCAATCGCCAATTCAAACTGATTGAGTTCTTTGTGTAGAAAGCCGATTTTATAATAGCTGCTAGCGCTGTTAGCGATATTGGCGGCTCTGTTTAAATACGCCAAGGCCAAAGGGTCTTTGCGCTGCGTGAGCCACACGCCCAAAAGATCGAGGGCTTCGAAGTATTGTTCATCGAGCTCAATAGCCCGTTGAATATAAGGCAACGCTTGAACGGTATCGTTGGAAACGTAAACAATATTTAGCCCTTTCAGAAAGTAAGCCGCAGGATTAGTTTTGTCACGATCCAAAACTTCATTGACTAAACGCAAGGATTTGCGGTATTCTTCGATGGCGTTGTAGAGCTCCGCCAACTTCATTCTACAGCTGATGTTTTCAGGTTCCAGGGCAATACAGCGCTCCCAAGATTGCTTTGAGATACGGGTTCGATTAGTAATGTAATGCACATCTCCCACCACCTCTTGCACAAAGGCACTTGTAGAATCGATGGTGATGGCGAGTTCCGCATCGTTTAAAGCTTGCGACAAGTTTCGGAATGTCAAATGCCGTTGTGCGCGCGCTGCAAAAGCGTTAGCATCCGTCGCATTCTTTTCCAGATAGCCATTAATTGAATCAATGATTCGATCTTTACCCAACTCTTTTTGGATATCAAATACATCAGTGGTGTCGGCGGTGGAAGCGTCAGCGTTAGGCTTTGAATTCGGTTCTGAGCAGCTAGCAACCATCAGAGCAGCTGCGAAAAGGAGGATTTTATTCAACTGGATAAACATGAATAGCTTTTTTATGAGTGATTGGAATGCTCCGTTTCTTCTTGAAGAATGCCATCGGGGTTTTCTTTTTGTTTGCGTTGTTGTTTTCTATCATAACTATAAAACAGAAAAGCGGGCATCCAAATAAAGGCAAAGGCAAACATTCCTATAGGCAACAGTTTACCGCGCCATCCCTGTGCGTCAACGCCAAGAATGAGTCCCGCAACAGCAACGGCAAGAACAACGACTGAAAGAAATAGAATCAACTTCTTCATAGTAGTGAAAACAATGGCTTAAACCAAAACCACAAAAGGTAAAGACAATTTTAGGATCAGGCTACAAAGGTAACAAAAGAATAGAGGGTTTGAATGGCGTTTTCGTTAATTCGCAACACAAAAAAAGCTCCCCGCTTACCAAAATTTGGCAAAAAGGGAGCTCGTTGCTCTTTAAATGAGGTTACTGTTTACCCCTCTTTTTTATTGGTAAAGGTATAAGAAATACCAAGTCCGAAGAGATTTCTAAACTGTGTACGCGGCACATTAGTGCGGTCAATTTGCCCATCGCCATTTGTATCCAAATTAAAGCGAATATCCTCGTCATAAATGAGGTGAAAAGCAAGGTTTACGGTAAAATACTTATTGATTTTGTAAAAGATAATGGTTTCCCAATTCACATCAATTGCCAAGGGGTTTTCAAAATAGTTAGAGAACAAATCCAGTTTCGTTAAAAAGTCGATGTTTTTGTTTTTCAAAAATTGGTTTTGATAAATCATGTTGAGGTACCCCCCCCCTTCCCATCGGGTTCGTTCACCAGCTGTTACACCAAAAACGCCAAGATTGGAGAGTCTTTCGTCATTCACCACCGTAAGTTTTGCAGTAACAGGCGACAAGTAGACATTAAATATCTTGCCTTTTTTATAGGTAAAACCCAAACCCGCCACACCGTAAGCAGGGGCCAACCATCTTGAAATGGGATCTATAGCGGCTTCATCGGCGAAACCATCCATAAATTGCGTCCGGAAATTAATTAAGGCAGAAAGGTTCCAATGTTCAGAAGTTTTTCTATCATAGCGTGAGTTGATTTCGAACCTATCGTCTGTTTTAAAAGCACCCGATTCACGACTAACAATGCCGTAGTTTCCCAGGATTAGGTTATCCCAGCTGTTATTCCCTTTTTTGTAATTGATATTACTCTGCATTAACACATTGCCTGCCCAGGTATTTTCACCACCTGCCTGCCAGTTGCTGAAAGAAGTTTGGGTAAGGGTAAGGGCCGCATTGTAACGAAAGGTCCAAGGGCTTTCTACTGCTGCGGCACTATCAGGTTGAGCAGGTTCATCTTGTGCAAATATTTGGAAGGAGCACCCCAACATGCACACGGCTGACGCAATAAAATGTTTGATCATTTGTTCAAATTTGGATGAGTAAATAGAGGGGCAAAATTATTAAAATTAATAACACCTTTTTTTTAGTAATAATTCTAGAGTCTATTAACTTGAATTACTTGGTGTTTGATGGCCCACTTCAGCAACCCAATAAGCGTTTTAGTTCCTGTTTTTTGCAATATGTTTTTTCTGTGGGTATCAACTGTTCTTTTGCTAATAAACAACAAATCAGCTATTTCTTGGCTTGATTTATCGTCAAAAATGAGTTGTATAATTTCGCATTCTCGTGGCGTAAGGGCTTCGTGGGGATGTGTAGTAACTGTACTTTTTCGCAATTCATTCACCAGAGATTGCAGTACAACACCCGAGTAGTACGTCCCGTTATCTCCGATGCGGAATAATGCGTGCAACAATTCCGCTTTACCAGCACTTTTCAGGATATACCCTTCGGCTTCGCTCAATAAGATAGCTTCCACAATTTCTCGATCGCTGTGCATAGATAGCACCAATACTTTCACATCGGGATATCGTTCTTTTATCATTTTAGTCAAGGTTACGCCGTCCATTTCGGGCATCGAAATGTCAGTAATAACGACATCAACATCAGAATGCGCCAATTCCAGAAAAGCAAGGGCTTCTTCTCCAGTATGAGCTTCATGTACAAATTGATAGCGTTGTTCCTTTCGCAACAACGCTTTCAAACCATCGATAAAAATTTGATGATCATCAACTATGACCAACTTTAAGGGGGTAGGCACACTCATATCATTGGGTTTACGGTTGGCTAAAGTAACAAAAGCTACGAACTAGTTGTATTACCTGAAGCGCATAAATATTGCATCTGCAATGAGAAGTCGCTTTCTGCCAGACATATGTCTCTCGCACATCTTATAAATACGCAATAGAAATCTGTTAGCTCCGCTATAAAATCCCCAACCGTATTGATGTTGATTGAAAACACCCTATTCAGAAAAGGCCTCTTGTTGTGCGAGAAAGCTACCCACACTAACATTCAAAAAGAAATTTACAGTTGGAGGGGATGAGTGAAAGTTGGCACAATTAGAATGGTTTTTCAACTATCCGTGATGATAAGCTATTGAGCATTTGGTATTGTATGTAAAAATTCCCGGCCTAAGGTAAAGAAAGGGACTCGCAGTGAAAAGAAGACCTTCGTACAAAATTGCTATTTCGTGATTAGTAGAGGGCTAGCTTAGCACGGTCTGTGGCAGTAAAAGGGTAAAATAATCGAGAGTACGGGAGAATAATGAGTTACTAGGATTAGGCCCAAGGATTAATAGAGACCAATACGAGATTAGGTGCCAATAAGATTGAACCCCCTCCGTAAAGTCCCTTTCTGCCAAACTCGTCCTTGTCGGGAGATTTTTGAATCCTCACTAACAATTAGTTAGCTCCGGTCACAAAATCCCCTCCGCGTCGATTTTGATTGAAATCATCCTTTTCGGAGCAGACTCAAGATTGAAGTTGTATTTTTGGGAGGGGTATTGGAGGAGGGAAAAATGGGAGGGAAAATTTACATATTCTGATGTTTCCAGCATGTAGGGTATATGCGAGAAATTATTGGGGAAGGCATTAGAAGGCGGACAGCTCCAAAAATGTAAGACTTCTGGCGACATCCGTATATAACGTTTGAACAACGCACAAAGTAAAAAATATAAGGCTTTTGCAAACAAGTGGGCCCATCTTCAAAGTTATGCGCATATCTCCAAAAATGTAGGAATTATGTAAGTAATCGTATAGGGTAATCCGGGCGCAACCACTACTTCGTAATTGTAAGTGACAAAACTTAAACTACTGATTATGTGAGACGTTCATGGTATAGCCATAGTAGCGCATTTGCGGGCTTCGGCATTGTCCTCCGCTACAAAAGTCTACGCATAGCAGCGAACGTAAAACTACCACCATACCCCCTATTGTTGGCTATACCATGATGGCAATAGTGTTTTTTTGTCCAGGGTTCGGACACCCGTTTACTGTTCAAAAATTCAATCCGTTATATGTCGGCCGTTATTTTCTCTCGATTTTCTGCCTCGCCTTTTTGCCCGCTCAATGGTCGCCTGTCTGTAGTTCTCGTCCGTGTGATATCTGTCTCTCGCTCTTTGCAGTGTCTTGTCCCGATATTCCGGGTCTGACTGATACCTCTCCCGATAGGTCTCTCTGGCCTTGTCTCTAAACTTCTTGTCTTCCTGGTAGCGCTCGTTAAGTCTCCGAAGTATTTTTTCCTTATTTTTCTCGTAGTAGGTTTTCGCCATTAGTCTCTGATTTGTTAAGTTGCTAATCTGTCCAACGTGTCCGAGTTATAGTTCTTTGTCGTGTCAGGTGTCTGGATAATTTTCAAATATATGCAAAATTTGTTTATCAGTCTGTTCTCACACTAAAAAACCACTGGTCAAAATCAATTAATACACTGATGCAGTGATTACTAAACATTATTACCAACTTCAATTATACGCATATCTCCAAAAATGTAAGGCTTCTGGTGATAAGCGTATATAACGTTTGAACAACACACAAATCCAAAAATATAAGGCTTTTGCAAACAAGTGCGTCCATCTTCAAAATTATACGCATATCTCCAAAAATGTAGGAATTATGTAAGTAATCGTATAGGATAATCCGAGCGCAAACACTACTTCGGAAATGTAAGTGACAAAACTTAAACTGTTGATTATAAGCAGCTTTTATTATAAGCATATCTCCAAAAATGTAAGGCTTCTGGTGATAAGCGTATATAACGTTTGGACAACGCACAAAGCAAAAAAATATAAGGCTTTTGCAAACAAGTGCGTCCATCTTCAAAATTATACGCATATCTCCAAAAATGTAGGAAATTTGGAAATAA
>JAIULY010000025.1 GCA_022565875.1 Schleiferiaceae bacterium
CAGAACCTGCCTGGTTCCAGCCCAAATTGACAGACGTTGGGGCAATGCTGTTAGCAACCAATTGGGTAGGGTCTGGACAAGCTGGTTGCGCTTCAACCGTGAAGAAGTCCATATACACATTGGGACCAAAGTTGGTCACCGCCACAAAGCGGAATTCTGCGGCGTTACCCACATATGAGCTGGGCAAGTAGTGCAGTTCTTCTTGGAAGTTAGCAGCAGGAGCAGGCGCTGTATTTGCTGCGCCAGGAACACCAAAGTTTGGATCGCCAAAAGCTTTCAAAGTATCCCATGCAGCTGTACCGGCGATACGCGACAAAACATAAAGGCTGTCGGTATAGAATGTGCTGGTATTGCGTGACCAGCTGTAGCGAATTTGTGCATCAGTAGTAATGTTAATGGGCACAGTAGTCATTACAGCAGGAGGGTTACTAGAATTGAAACTCCAGAAACGTGCTTGAGCATAATTTACACCACCAGTGGTAAAGGGTTCCCAAACAAAGGTTCCCGTATTGTAAGACCAACAAGAGTTTGGCCATACAGAGTAGTCTTCAAAATAAGGCATCGTAACCGCTACACACGCTGTTGTAAAAGCAAGTGGTCCAATCCAAGGGCTAAGCGTTCCATCAGAACAAGAGTCTTGGATATACACTTCATAGCTTGTTTGTGGTGTCAAACCGGCAACAGTAAAGAAGGTATCTACTGTGTTTGCTATGGTTCCATTCGCTGGCACAAAACCAACAGGTCCGAAAGACACTCTAGTAAGAAGACCACCACCAGCATTCCAATTGATGTTTGAAGTTGTGGCCGTAGCACCTAGCAACATGGGGAAGCTCGGTGGGGGGCACTGCGGTGCCTCATCGATGGTGATGTTATCTATGGCTATGTTTCCAGTGAAGGTAGCCGTTCTTGTACCAACAAACCGAACGAGAACATTAGAAGAGGTATTGTAAGCCGCAAGACTGACTGAAACATCATTATATGTTGCCGCTGAAGACGTTTGTTGTTGACCCGTGATTGACCAAAGAGAATCCCAAGTAACACCTAAGTTGGTACTCGCTTCAACACGTAGTGTACCTATACCAGCGCCAAACATGTGATAGAAGAAGCGCACCTCTGGGCTAGTCATTCCATTGAGATTAAACGCTGGGAAGGTAAGCGATGCCTCGTCTCCATTAATACCAAAAGAGGTATTCAAGAATAAGTATTGATTACTTCCAACGGCTCCACCTAATGGTCCTGTATTGGCAGATGGGGTGCCTCCTGTTTGCACTTGCCAACGCAATGTGCTGGTTGAGTTATAATTATAACAACTCTCCAAAACATCTGGCAAGTTGCCTAATGTCCAGTTTTCGAAGCCTTCAAAATAAGGCGGGGTAAACGCTGCACAATTGGTACACCATGTGAAAACAAAAGACCATAAAGAGAATCCGTTACCTGCTCCAGTACAATCCAATTGCACGTAGATGTCGTAACAAGTGTTTGGCGCTAAGCCATTCAACTGAACGCTGTCACCGGTAATGGTTTGTGTAAATCCGGTACCTCTATTGAAGCCCGCTGGACCCCATTCGATGTTGTACGTTCCTCCGGCAATACCGCTAACCCAATTCAATACTGAAGAGGTATCCACAGTAGAGGATATATTTACAGATGGACGAGGACATGCAGGTGGATCAAATTCAAACGCACCTGGGTCAGGAGTAATAGTTCTGGCTGTATCAAAGAAGTCAGTGGGTACAATGCTCAATAAGTTTTGCCCCATATCATTCATAGCGCCTGCTGCAGGACGCAACAATCCAGTGGTGGTGCCAGCAAAGTCAGGGTTGTCAAAAACCGAGTTGTTGTCCCAACCATTGCCGTTATTGGTTACCCAATCAGCGAAGGTGTTTCTATCTGTTCCAATGAAACCAAAACGCGATGTATTTGGCGCAAGAGCATAATTTGTAAAATAACCATTGTTATTGAACGTACGCGTTCCTGTACCTAGAATATAAACAAGGTGCTTCATGCTTGTTCCCGAACGACTTACAGAAATGACATTGTTTACAAAGTCCACACCGTCAGAGTTTCCAGAAAGGTAAATCGCTCGTGTCAATCCTCCTGTTGGGCCATTGTCATCAACATGCATAGAGTTGTGGTAGTATTTCCAGTGCGAACTTGTGGCGTTCCAAATACCGTAAAATGTACCATTGTTATCTAGATTGTAAAGTCTATTGTTGAACATGTAGTTCGGATTGGCTGCTGTACCACTAGCCGATGACATGTAAACAGCATAGATCAAGCTTGTATTCTTGTTTGCCACGAAAGCATCGTGAATGCTGTTTTTGGAAATGATATTTCCTGCATGTTCACCGGTAAAGAACATCGCGTAGAACGATGTTAGCGAGGTACGGGTTGGCCTAGAGAAATCATTTTCAGTCACCAAGAAATTATCTTGATTCCGCGAGTATAAGCCATAGATGTAGAAATCCTTAATGATATTTCTACGGATAATGGATCCGTTACCACGGCTGGCATTTGAGCTACCATGTATGCTTATACCATTGTATCCACCAATAATGGTGTTATCTTCTATGGTAATATTATTAGCTGCGGTAGAACCTCCCAATGTCATGCTAGTCGTATTGGAAGTAATTAAAACAGCCGTAGAATTGAAGTTGATGTTGGCTATGTTAAAGTCAACAGTAGCGTTCTTCAATACAATATTGTTTGACGCTCCGGAAATTAACAAACCTACACCTGCTGCGGTAAAGCCTACATCGGCTTTAATAGTCAAGTTATCGATGGTGATAAAGCTTGTGCTTTCGATAACAAAAACAGATCTGTCTCTATTGTTTACCGTACCAACAGGTGTATTGAGTTCCACAGTTTCTCCATTACCATTTATAGTAATGGTATTTGTAGACGTGGTGTTAATGTTATCAAAAACAACTTGTTCAATGTAAGGACCTGAGCCAGCCGCCACATTAACAATTACAGGGCCTGCAACACCACCACAAAAAATGGCGCTAGTGAAATCACCAAAGCTAGCGAAATTTGTTCCACCAGTTGCTAGTGCTGAGTTGATGGTGTATGTACCACCTGGCAAAGGAGTGCCTGTAACTTCTACTTTAACGCCTGGCGAAGAAACCGTTGTAGCTCCACACGTTACTTGTAAACGGAAGTAGGTGGTTGTTGCAAGGGCTCCAGAACCTCTGTTTACCAAGTTTGTAGGCCCTGCCATGTTTGTCCAGTTAACACTATCTGGAGAACTCTGCCATTGGTAAATAGTACCCGTGCCAAAAGAAACACCTGTAGCGCTCAAGTTTACACTATCGCCAACGCAGATTAAACCAGAAGAGGCGTTAGCGGCAGTAACTGTAGCAGATGTACAAGGGCCTGAGGGGATAATAACGATTTCAAAATCCACCATTGTACCCCAAGTGAACGTAGCGCAGGGATCTAACGGAAGGCTTTTTGAGCCCGTTTCATCTTGAATTACACGCATACGTGTCGTTCCCGGTACCGCTGATGGTGGAACCGTAAAACTGTAAACACCTGAGAAGGGTGTCATTTGAGCACTTGCCGTACCTACAGCCTCTGCTGGAGAAAAGACACCATCGCCATCAAAATCGATGTAAACAGTACCCATGTTAGTCCAGTTGCCGGAGCAGCTACCATAATTTACGGTTACGGTGTAAGGGTTGCCTACCACTAGGTCAGCTGAGTGAGTCGCTGTGCGATCCAGTAAACCGGTAACAGTGGCATTACAATCCCACAAATAGTTGATGTTTGTAGACTGTCCGTTCAACGTGACACTCTCCAACTCACTCCAGGCAGCGCTAGTAGGGCCGCCTCCGGTGCAATACGTTTGTCCCGAAACTTGTTGGAAACCAAAAAGTAACGAAAAAACAAAGAATAAATAATACTTCATCTTTAATTATTTGAATTGTTCGGCTCAAATGTACTTATTTGACTTGATTGTTTTTAACATTAGTTTAACGACTCCTACACAAATCTAGCTACTCTAGTTGCACCATAAAAACGCACTTGATTTCTTTATAAAACACGTTTTATCAGCTATTTACAGTAATAAAAAAATATTTTTTTGCTATTTATCTTTAGTTTCAAAGCGGCAAAACTCAACAACAACAGAAAATACTTTCTCTGTAAGTAGAAAAAAACTGAGTATGCTATAAAAATATTGGTTTTTTACGCCAAAAATTTTCTTTGTGCGCAAAGACAAACAAAAGTTCATTTCTTTTCCTTACTTTTTATTTCGCCATAATAACTCAGATTTTGTACACCAAAAGCGAAACTATCGCAAAATTGTTGAATTTGGAATAACCATCCACCTCTCCTTTGGATACTATGAAAGTAACGTTATTGTAAAAAAAACCTCCTCAAGCTGAAGTTGAGGAGGGGAAAAAGGCTCTTGAAATCATGCATTACATCAGGCTCAATCGTCTGGTGGCTATGCCATTTTCGGTTTGAATTTGTAATAGATAGATGCCCTTGGCATAGCCACTAAGATCAATTTGCTTATGGAGCTTATCGCTACTACTTTCTGCTAATTCATCCCGGATAGCCTGACCCGTTGGGCTCAATACGCGCAGATAAACTGCTTGAGCTTTTACCAAACGCAGTTCTACATTAAAAACATTAGTGCTTGGGTTAGGGTATACATTGAGCTCCTCTTGCCCTATGGAATAGTTCTCGGTGGAAATACTTGTAACGGTTTGGCAAAGGGTGTCTACTCCGCACTCGTTAAAAGCGTAAAGACAGATGACTTGAGTTCCCCCATGAATAAAATTCCAAGGTGGTGGGTTTGGGTTGGGGGAAATGCCTTGCCCACCCATATCCCACAAAAAGGCGTCAGCGTTTGTGGACAAATTGGTAAATGTTACACGACTGCCATCGAGCGTTGTGGAAAAATTTGCCGTTGGCATAACCCGTGGACGAATGTGCACCGGTGTGCGCAAGGCATTACAGGAAGCTGCTTTATAATGAACGGTTAATTGAATCGAACTAGCCAATACTTTATGGATGGTTTGATTACAGCCCTGCGGCCCCCAACTACTTCCCGCGTGCAATTCAAAAACAATTTCATCCGTGGTGGTAATACCATTTGCTATGGTAAGGCCTGTTCGATTATAATTATAAATCATTTGACCAGGAATCCCTGAATTTTGTGCAAGAACGCCCTCATTAAGTCCTGTAGTGACACACCTCAACTCGGAAAATTGAGTAGGAACAGAGCTCAATACTGTTTCCATACTGTAAGAAATGTCCACCCCGAGAATGGTAGTGCCAACAGGAATCTTTGCCTTGATGATACCTGGGCAATTACTTGATTGATGTGGGAGCCTAAATTGATGATCCGCAGAGATGTCATTACCAGAGTAGCTATATGTATAAGACGACGTTGAATCACTATAGGACAAGTAGTAGGTCATCGGCCCAACAGGAGCTTGAAAGGGGTTGCCATAAAACAAAGGTGCTCCTCCAGTAGGCACATCATACCAAGCGTAGCTCACCCCAGGATAGCTAGCGGCTGAAAATTCTACGTGTGTGTTACCCGGGCAATACAAGGCACTATCTCCTTGTGGCACTTCAGGGATAAATGACGACAATTGGTTGTAAATCGTGTCATTGCTCACCTCTTGATCGTTTGGCAACTCGCAATAAGCCGTTACGTCAAGTGTTGCAACTGAACCCGTATTTATTGACCCCAGCACTACATTTGTCGTGTTGCCTGCTGTCAGATTACCAGAGAATGTAGTTGTAAATGTTTGCGTAATCCCTCCTGTTATTTCGACTGTAATAGGCAGGGATGTAATGGGCTGGGTTCCCAAATTAAGGATTTGGACCTCAACAGGAACGCCATTAGTGCCGCAGCTGTAAATAGGAGGGCTAACAATTAGAGACATTGCTGCATCAAACTCTTTGAGTGTGCATATAGAAACCGGCCCTATTCTACCCGATGTACCATTGTTTGAAGCCGTACAATTGGCATTCAAATAAATATCCAAACAGGTTGCTGATGGCAAACCCGTTAGAGTAAATGCGGTCGACGAAGCTTGCACAATCGTCCCGTTTCCGGGCGAAAAACCTGCCGGACCCCACTCAACATCCCAAGCGGTAACGGGCCCAACTTGCAACCAATTCAAATCTACAGTTGTTGCTCCGATATTGGAAGCAACAAGACCAGTAGGGACAATACAGTTAGGTACAGCTTCAACTGTAAAGAAATCCATGAAAACAGTCGCGCCTCCAGGTGCTGCTTTACCCACAAATCTAAATTCAGCGACATTGCCCACATACGACAATGGGAGGTAGTGTATTTCTTCTTGAAAGTTTGGAGTAGGATGTTGAATACCGCCAATAGTGCCGGGAAGGCTAAAATTTGGGTCGCCAAAAGCCTTTAGTGTATCCCATGTGGCCGCTCCTGCTATGCGAGATAAAACATAAAGACTATCTGCGGTATTGGTACTTGAATTCCGAAACCAGTTGTACCGTACACGCGCTTCCGTGGAGATGTCTATCGGCACTGTTGTCATTACAGCAGCGTCTTGATTCGCCGAAGAAAACCACCCTAGGACAGCTTTTACAAAGTTTACCCCATTTGTGTTATGCCTGTCCCAAAAAAAATTGCCACTATTATACTGCCAACAGGTGGTTGGCCAAACCGAATAATTTTCAAAATAAGGAAGTGATTCTATAGCACAAGCTGTGGAAAAAGGTATTGGTCCAAGAACTGGACTTGTAGCAGTGGCTGCACAAGTATCAAAAAAGTACGCTTCATAAGCCGTGTTGGCTGCAAGGCCTGAAACAACTCCGGGAGAAGAAGACACATAAGTCACCGAGCCTGTTCCGGGTATAAAACCAACAGGGCCAACTTCTATGGCAGTGGTACCTCCTCCCGGTGTAAAAGTAAAGGTCGCCGAACTGTCTGTGGCCGCTAAAAATGAAAAATTGGTCGGCGGCCAACAGCTAATAGTACCACAAATCGTTTGACTAGTGTGGATGACTGAACCGCGTAGAGCTTGGCTATTGAACGGCATTTGAAAAACCGGCCTGTCAAACTGATCTAAAATTTCTACCCTTATTTGATTTGCCCCCATGCCTCCCAAATTCCACTTCAACTCGAAAGACCCCGGGCATAAAAGTAGGATGGTGTCACGCGGACCATTTCCTGATGTAAAGTTACTACCGATTGTTCCTACTGGTAAGCCACCTTGGAGAACCGTCATGGTGTTGCCATCCCAACCATTTAGTTGATGACTAATCATGCGAAAGGTATAAGGGCACCGCACAGCCGTGTCGCAACCTACAGTGCAAAACGTAAATGGAATAGAAGTTGGCGACACCCCATTTCCTGAATTGGAGCAATTTAGGCGTACATAAACATCATAGCAAGATCCGGCTATTAAGCCAGATATTTGTATAGTATCGTGGGCTGTGTTTTGCGTGTTTCCTGTGCCTTGGGGGAAACCAGTTGGCCCCCACTCTACTTCAAACGTAGCCCCACTTGCCTGACTTAGGAAGTTTAACGTGGCCACGGTATCTAGGGTATTTACTAAGGTTATCAATGGAGTGGGGCATGGAGAAGGGCTATATTCGAAAGCTCCAGGGTCAGGGGTGGTGGTTCTTGCTGAATCAAAAAAATCGGTGGGTACTATGCTTAGTAAATTTTGGCCTATGTTATCCATAAAAAAGGAATTTGGCAACAACAAGCCTGTTGCAGGAGAACTAAAAGCCGGAAAATCAAAAACTGAATTTGTATCATGGCCATTTGGGTTGGTTTGATAGGCGGCAAAAGTTGAGAATCCAGGGGTAAATTCACTTCCAAAGAAGCTCGGATCTAAATAATAGCCGTTATTGTTCAGTGTTTTACTACCCGTACCGTCCAAAAAAATGGCATGTTTAAATCCCCCACCAGATCGTCGAACAGAAACAATATTGTTACAGAAAGCAATGTCACCTGAGTTGAACGTGGTGTAAAAACCGGCTGTACTTATGGCCACATTTTGTACGGTGGAATTAGGGTCATTAATGTCTATGGTATTGTGGTAGTACTTCATATTATGGCTGTTGTTGTTCCAGATACCATAGGTTATTCCATTATTTTCAAAATGGAATATGCGGTTGTTGATAATGTAATTTGGAGCAAGACCTATTTGAGCAATATTATTTGTGAAAATACCAACCAATAACCCTTGGTTTTTACTTTGACCAAAAGGGGTGTGAATGCTATTTCTTGAAATTTCAACGCCTCCCATATTTCCGGTTAAAGCAACCCCCCTAAACTGAAACGCCGTAGGGCGGGTAGGTCTACTTATTTCATTTTTGGTTACCAACAGGTTGTCTTGGTTACCAGCAAATATTCCATGGGAATGAAATTCTTTTATGTTGTTGTTACGAATGATGTTATTGGTTGCACGATAGAAATCTCCACCTCCTACCAATGAAATACCAAAGTAACCTCCTGAAATCACATTACCCTCTATAGTTATATGATTTGCTGTGACGGTACTTAAGCTCATAAAGTTTGTTGGATTGTTGGTGACCCCAATGGCTGCGGAGTTAATTGCACTGACATTAAATGCTATATCTACAAAACAGTTTTTTATGATTACGTTTGAGCAGTTGCCAAAAACTAAAATACCAGCACCTTCCGTAAATGATGCCGCAGATGAAACGGTTAAACTATCTATCGTAAAGTTATTGGTGTTTTCTACAGTAAAAATCCCTTTATCGGGACCAGTTGTTCTCTTGGGTGTACCTTCAATGGTCTCCCCATTGCCGTTTATAGTGATGGTGTTAGAGGCTGTAGTATTGATATTGGAAAACCTAACTGTTTCTAAGTATGGGCCTGTGTTTGGGGATACATTAACTACAATTGGCCCTGAAATACCCTGACAGTTCAATACATTAGCTAGTTCACTAAAGCTTTTGAAATTGGATGGAGACGAAGGAATACTTTGGTTTATGGTATATGTCCCTGCTGCAAGTGGCGCAGTAATAGCACTGACTAATACTGGAGTGGATGTGGCACTTTGGCCACCGCAGGAAATTTGACAGCGAAAATAAGTGCTAGTTGAAATGGTTGGGTTAAGCAAACTAAGTGTATCGTTGAGTCTGTTGGTCCAATTTATAGTATCCATCGAACTTTGCCATTGATACGTTTGATTTGCCCCGCCTGAGGCTCCACCTAAAAAAAGCCATGGAGAGCCACCAGAACATACCAGCGTTTCTGTAGTTTGTGTTACCCCCCCAATTGGCGGTGTTGGGCAAGGCGCTCCGAGGGTATAAAAAAGCGTACCTAAAAATTGTCTTGGGGTAAACGTAGGGCTTAAACCTCCGCCATAACCATAATTAGCGCCCGTGCGAATAGTTAACGTGCCGTCAGTAAAAACATCCTGAGTTCCAGTATGCGTTTGATAACGCGTTTCACCTTCTATGTAAATCCCAACAGGAATGAACGCTGGAACCATAATGTTTAACGAAGTGCTTGGTATCTGTACTGGGGTTTCTCCATTGCCCACTACAGTGACACCACTTATCAATTGTACCCATCCATTGGCCGCATTGATCACAGGAGCCGCTCCAAATGTGGTCTGCACACCTCCCGTTCGTACCCATACGCTTACACTATTGCTGCCCGCTGTAAACGTATTGAAAATGTCCGTTACTACGGTAGAAACCTGACTTTCAACCTCAAAAGTGATACCTCCTGCTCCATTATTTGGAAGTAATGGCGGGGTGGTGGAAACCATTCCTTGCCCGAAGGCATACAAGGAAACTAAAAATAACAGCGTGGTTAGGTAATGTTTTTTCATTTTGTCTCTTTTATGATAGCTGACCTCAAAAAAGCCTCTTTGAAGAAATCGCAGCGCGTTTAGTAGGGGTCAAACAAATTCTTGCAAGACTATAAAAAAAAACAATCTCTTTGAATACTTTTTACACTACAATATGGCGAGGATGACCCCAATAGCACCAGAGGAAAGCTTATCAATCTGTGAAACAAGCTATAAGATTACTGTTGAAAAACACTGTTTTTTTTAGTCCTGTAAAATCCAGAAAAAAAGCAACTTATGGCATTGTTAGGCGCAGAACTCAAAATCAAGCCTAAGGACAACATAAATGAAGGGAATCATTTTACAGGTGGCCCCCATCACTGCCTTGCCACCTGAATTTTTGCCATCATTTTTGCTTTCCAAGTCGTTGGAAGAAGTTTTGTAAGGCTAATCATGAGCTTGTTGGCAGTACCATGAATGGAGACGCGCTTCTTTTTAAACAATTGCTCGTAACCATATTTCGCAACCTCGGCAGACGAGGGCATATTGGCAAATGGCCCTTCTAAAAGTTTGGATTCGTTCATGCGCGAACGTGCCTGAAAATCGGAGGCTGTAGGCCCCGGGCATAGCACGCTAACATGTACGCCTTGCCCTCTTACTTCCTCGGCCAGGCCTTCTGAAAAGCTGAGCACAAAAGCCTTGGTGGCATAGTAAACCGTCATCATTGGGCCGGGCAGAAAGGAGGCCACACTACCAAGGTTGAGGATGTACCCCTGCTTGCGCGCAAGCATTTGTGGAAGTACTAGGTAGGTCAGCTGTACCAACTCATTGACATTAAGCTGAATCATTGTAGCGGTTTTGTCCCAAGGCGCATCTGCGAAAGCACCAAAATCACCAAAACCTGCATTATTAATCAGTACTGAAATTTCAAGGCCCTGTTTGGAAATGGCATCAAACAATGCCTTAGCCCCGTTTGGCTCCCCTAAATCTTGAGGCAGAACCACAACCTCAATAGCGTAGAGTTGTCGCAGCTCTTGAGCTAATTTTTCTAGTTTATCGGCTGATCGTGCCGTCAAAATTAAATCGTGGCCTTTGGAAGCGTGTAATTTGGCAAATTCGGCGCCGATACCTCCAGATGCGCCTGTAATAAGTGCTCTCATTTTAGGATTTCAAAACAGTACAATCTCAATGGCAATATTGTTTGCTACCGTTGACCTTTTCGCTTGGATTGCAGCCATTGATAATAATACGTGGCTTCTTCTGACAACTGAAAAACAATGGCACAAAAGCCAAACAACAAAACAATGACTATTGACCGCAACACAATGGCTAGAAATGGATTACCACCAAAAGGAATCACACTTACCAACAAAAGCAGAACCACTGAGGTCAATACAATTTTTAATGAGGCAAAAGTGAATGGTTGAAACCCCATTTTGGTTTGTATGAGAAAAAAGGCGAGTCCATTGTAGCACAACAAAGAAATAAACGTAGCCATAGCAGCGCCTGTAATTCCGTAAATGGGAATCAGCCACAAGTTGCAGATAACTGCTACTACGATTAATGACGAAAAGATGCCTAAGTTGTAGACATAAAATTTAGAATTGGCAATAAGCTCTAAGTTGGTGCCAGCTGCCATATCGAGCCAACGGGCTAAGGCAATAAAAAGTACTACACGTGTTCCTTGACGAAACACATCCCCATTTGGCATGATTTGATAAAAGTCGGGGAGATTGAGCCAAATCAACAAAAAAAAGACGCCACCCAAAAGCATGAGGTTGATGCTAGATTTCTGATAAAGTGAATGAATGGTTTTGCGATCGTTTTCGAACCACGCTTTACTGTACATCGGAGCAAAAAGCTGTACCACGCTGCGCTTGGGCATTTCTATAATTTGGCCGATGTAAAAAGCAATGCTGTAAATCCCCACCTCAGCTAACCCCAACATTCCAGTAACCATAAAACTATCAATGGCCAAGACAATGACGCCGCTGGCGCTGGTAAACAGGGAGTAACTAGAATAAGAAAACAGAATTTTTAAAAACCGTCGGCCGCGTTGGTGCAAATCAAACTGAATACCAGGTCTGCGTAACAGATAGGCGTAAATCCCAACACTCACCACCATTACACCATATATAAATGGCTGTAAGTATAAAAAAGTTTCAAACGTAATCCATTGCTTTACAAAGAAAAACAAAACCACTAAAGTGAGTATCCGCACCACAATTTCTTGAAAGAAACGCGGAACGGTTATCCGTTGAAAAACTTGAGCGAAAGCCGAGAAGGCATAGTAAAACGATTGACAAACAGTGATCCAGAGCGCGAGGTAGTAGTACTCTTGAATTTCTGGAGCGTTTTTTTCAAAAAATGACAAAATCCAGTCTTTCAACCCCCAAAACAGTAGCCCAAAAACGGTGAGTCCTAGCATCGGAAGCGTGAGGGTAAGCCCAAATAGACTGTTCTCTTGTTTTCTTTTTGTGAAATAACTGTAAAAACGCACAAGGGTTTGTGGGGCTCCAAAGGCGCCCAACACAGCAAAAACTAAACCCGCTTGAATGATAACGCGATGCAGTCCAATCTGACTTTCTGTGAGAAACAGAGGGAACAATACGGTGAGCGTCAAATACGCGATACCCACACCACTGTAAGAAATGATGGTGGCCTTTATGCTCTGACGTTTTACTACTCCCATGCCGCCAAAACTAAGGCAAAATAATGTGCAAAACGCAGTTACCCTGCCTTAATAATTCGCAGGTGTTTTGTGTAAGTCGCTCCGGTAACCATCAAGGTGAAGGGGCCATTGGGCAAATGAGAAATATCTATAGTTTGCTGTGTTAAGCTTGAGTTGTAGATTTCCTCAACTAAAATGCGACCCTGACTATCAACGACTTTAACATGTTCAATAGATTCATGTGATTCGATACGGATATTGTGGGTCGCTGGATTGGGCATCACTTGAACCAACGGAACCGCATCAAGTTGAGGGCTTGAAAAACCGGGCAGTTTGTTTCCCAGGACACTAATATTGTTGAAGGTGACTCGTGAATCGTCGTCTACCAAAGGAAAGTGACTCTCAAATGTGAGCAGCAGTCGAAAATCTGGATTATTGGTAGCGATGGCAATTGGGCTAAAATCCCACGCTAACAATTGGTAGGTACTATCAATAGTTTGCGTAGGCTGTTGCAGTGCAACCGTTGACCACATAGCCGCAGCAGTATCCCAATAGGCTATACTTACCCCGTGCGGCAACCCTTCTCGCAAGACAGCCATTTTCAGTTGAATATCCTTATGGCCGATGGTGGGAATGGTAAAGTGCATCGCGTTTTCTCCTGTTGGTGTGGCAAAAGGCGCCCGAACCTGAAGACCGCGCATATTGGATACGTTGTACGGGATGTTGTTGTTGGCCAATTCATTGTAATTTAATGAAGTGGGCTGGTTACGGCGCTCCATAGAGGCCTTTCGCCAATTCGGGTGAGCGGGGTCAAAGGGATAACCCGACAAGCTAGAGACAAAAGTAATCTCTGCAATGGGCCCCGAACTGCTGTACGTAGCTTCTAGAAACTCTAGCGGAGTATCGTTGGGTATATCGTCGTCCATGAGCCAGAAATACAGCAGTTCGTCATGGCTAGGTGCCGGCACAAAGTGCGCTGTAGTGGCAAATGCGGACTGGGGAGTGATTGTTACTACAGGGTTACTGCCAGAAGCCCCACCAGACCAATGGGAAAATTGATACCCTGCTGCTGCTTTAGCTTCTAATGTAATGGGTACATTTTCAAAATAAACACCGCTCCACGGATAAGGCGTAGCACCAACGCCAGGGGTGTTAATTTCTATGTCTATTGTATTGATTTTTATATGGCCATTGCCATTAACATCCAGTTGTACTAGTAAGGTATCCGCAAGTTGGAAGTACTGTTGCAGGTGTCCCCTTTGCAAGTCAGGCCTACTACTAATGAAACTTCTAACGGTTTGGAGTTGTCCCGTCCAATTTTGCATTATACTCCACCTGCTACTGTGTTGCGGTATTTCATTTTCAATAGTTTGAGAAATTGTGTCTAGTAATGCATGCATGCGAGCAGGCAAAAAAGCGGTATTCATCAAATCTGCAAAGCGATTGATGAATTGATATCCATAAGTTTCGTTGCTCAACAACTGTCGCAATACAACGGTAGCCTCATGGTAATTAGACCAATTGGATTGTGTAGTTGCTGTGGCAAATTCTAGTGTATTGAAAGTTGCATTGCCCACACGCCCAAAGGCAAAGTCGGCGTCGAAAAAGATCCAACGCCACAACCCGTCGTGCCCTTTTGGGGCGCTAGGTGTGTAAGGTACGCGTTTTCTAAAGTAGCGAATATTGGTGCCCGGCCAATCTGTGTTGTTGATGAATATCTGTGTGATATAGTAGTCTGTAAAATTATCCAAATCAATTTTTGTTTTGGCTTCCTCCAGGGTGCTGTCATTAGAAAAGTCAGCATTTTCAAACCAGTTTCTAACGGCTACAAACTGTAAACTATCCCCATTCATTACTCTACCGGCATTGAACAAAAGGTCCAAGTCTTCTTCTTCAACGCCATATTTTCTATTGATGTAATGGTGATCAATGCGTTCGCGCATGTTGATGATTCCCCAATACTCGCCATTTAGGTACATGGTTGTTGGTTGATAAGCCTGTTTATCAAAAGCTAAATGTTTCACCGACTCGTGTGTAAAGGCATCTCTAAGATACGTGTTCATGTAATCTTGCCCAGAGTTCCGAAAGAGCAATCGACTAAAGGATTGATAAGGCAAGTCATCAAAAAACTGATAGTCCATAGCGTTTTCAGAATAAGTATTCCGAGCGTATAATCGAAAAGACTTTGGGTAAAACGAACGCGCATTGCCGCCATGCAACCGCAGACCCACGCGTTGTGAAAACTCAAGTTGTTGGTTTTTAAAATACTCAAAATGCACAGGCTTTTCTGTTTCCCGGCCTGTCCTCCTGTAATTTGAAGGCGTGCTGGCTACAGCACCTCCCGACGAGGAGTTGCGCCAGATATCGAAGTCAACACCGGCAACCATATTTCCGTCGTGGTAGTCAAAAAGGTCATCCGCACTTGCCGAAATACTGATGACGGGCAAATCTGTGTCAAAGACATTCTGTTGATTAACAAAAAAAGTGGCTGTGGTAATAGGCCCGCCAAAACCTTGTTTAAAAGCGCGTGCCCGAACTACCGTTCCTTTTTTTATGGGCGATGTTTTTATATACGGCGGGTTTTGATGCCAGGTAATAGACTTAGAGGCAACGCGATTGGGCGCGTTTAGGCTGTCGCCAATAACCAATGGGCCCGTGTAGCTGTGACTAAAAATGGTGTCTGTAAGAATAGGGCTAGCCTGAGCGATACTACTTTGTCGGTATTGGTTTTTGTATGGATATGTTTTCCCGCCAATGTTTTCAAGCTCTGGTTCAGACCCATCGGTAGTGTACACCAAGGTTACTGTTGGATCAGGGTGGGTGATAATGAGAAGGACATTGCTAGAATAAAACCCTGAGGGCGATGAGAAGACTGGCGCTTCGAGTAAGGCTTGCAGGGGCTGCGTATTGTTAGTGGCATTGGGTGTAGGGTCATAGAAATAAACCAAACTTCCCACACCATCAGGCTGCCTTCCGTAACTTACATCTGTTTGCAACGCTACCTCAGACAAAGAATCTACCAAGACACCAGAAGGAGCGGTAAGTAACAGTGGTTCTCCGGCCGCGGCAATACGGAAATTGGTGTGTAGCGCTGCGCCAGATGTTCGATTTTTCCCAGAGGCCCAAACCAACAAAAACCCGCCAGGTGATAACTGCACATTTGGAAACGTCCATTTAAAAGGCTGATTGGGATTATCAGTTAAGCCAAAGCCCTGTAAAGAAATGGTAGAGCTGCCGTAGTTAAACAATTCGATCCAATCTTCAAAATCCCCATCTTCATCGGCGATGGTGGTGTCGTTTGAGGCCATGAATTCATTAATGGCTATGGATTGAGAAAAAGCAGGTAAAGAGAAAAGAACAAAGGCAATAAATGTGATGTATTTGTGGAGCAAACCTGTTAATTTTTTGCACAAACAACCTGAAAAAATGTGCGGATTCTAATTAATTTTTTGAACCTTCAAAAGTAGCATAAATATTTAAGTCCTGCAAAACAGCGCTAGTTTTGGTTATCTTTTCTTGGGTGCTAGACAAGTGCAGCGGCGAAAAGGTTTTCGCCGCAAACACAAACAAGAGAAAGGTCTTGGGGGTGACGGACAACAGCAATGAAGCATCAGCTAGCACCCATTCACATCAATATTCATGGCCATGGAAATTGGAGACACAGGACATAGAGGTTGGTTTAGTGTATGCGTTTACCACCATAAATCCTAAATTTGGGGAGGTCCACGTGATGTTCTCTATATACGCTTATCTCCAAATGGATTACATTTTGGAAATATCAATAGAATAGAATGGATTGATTTGCAGCGTGTTCGAATTTACAATTCTTATGATTTGGAAACATCCGCATAATGGGAACTGACATATACGCTTATCTCCAAATGGATTACATTTTTGGAAATATCGGCATAAAAATTCTCTCTAACCGTTAACTCAGTTCCCAAACTTTGTTGAAGCAAGTCACGCCTCATTACATATCACTCACTAATTACCTCCTAATAAAACAGCGCTTCTGATTACCGTATCAAAGTCAAATACCCAACACGCTGGTCAATTTTGCCCAAAGGCAATCGGAGAAAAATCGTGTACGTGTATACCCCGGGCGGAGCTGGGGTTCCGTTGATAGTGCCGTCCCAGCATTCCTCAATAGTATCGCCGTAATACACTTGGTTTCCCCAACGGTTGAAAATACGTATTTCAAACGACTCAAACCCTACTCCAGAAATTTGAAAGCACTCATTCAAGTAATCGCCGTCGGGTGTGAAGGCCGTAGGTATGTAAAAATACAAATCGGTCTCTACTTTTACTTCCCACATAATCTGATGGGTACAGCCCAAAGCATTCTCTATCACTAATGTTACTTCGTAGGCCCCCGGCGCATCAAACGTATGCGATGGATTTTCTAGGGTGCTCGTTGCTCCGTCACCAAAATCCCAAACCCAAGAAACAGCATTGCGTGACTGATCGGTAAAATCCATACGGAGTGGGTCTTGGGGCGAGTTAGTAAAACTAAAGTCAGCTCTTGGGTCGGGGGCAATGACCGCCAACGCACTGTCCTCTAGTAATACTCCACAGGCATCGAGAATACTATAGCGTATCCAAGTAGTATCTCGCGTGGGTAAAACACCATACCGCATAGCTTGCAAAGGCAACCCTTGCCACGAAATTTGATACGGTGGGCGCCCTTGACTTACAGTTAGCTCAAAAATGGCAGAATCACCCCGACAGACAATTACATCTTCTGTGCTATATTCTAAGGGTGTATAGTCCTGTAAGTAAACTGTAACGCTATCAACAATAGTATCGGAGCTACATTCGTCAAACGCTTTGAGATAATACGTAGTGGTTTGTCCGGGTGTCACAATACGGGTGAGTGGAGCACTGGGGTCATCGTCCCAAAAGACCTGAATAACACCCTCTCCTCGCGTGGCACTGCCGGTTATATTGACTTCATCGCCAGGACAGGAAATCGTGTCGCCAAACAAGATCTCTGCTTCGGCAAAAAGCGTATCTCGATCACGTATCCACAAAGTAATTTGTTGTGGGGGGTAAATAAAACAAGTGGTAGACACTTGAAGCATAGTAATGATAATACTCTCAAATGGCTCGACGATTCCGTCATCGTAGGCGATAATTTCAATAGAATCAGCGGCAACGCCTGCAGGAAGTACTAGCGAATCAGGCAATACATTATAGTCTACTCCTTCTATTGCAGTACCTGACTTTTGTATCTGAATGGTCATAGGGATGTTTACGTTACCATCTTTCTCAAACACCAAATAAGTTGGTGAACAGCCTTCAACAATAGCCGTATCTTGAAACGAGCTCGTGGAGTTTGGTGTTGCTGCCAAGTTGATAGAAGGAGCGGTAAAACTGTTGGCTTCCAGAAAGACCGCGGAAGACAGCGCATTATCGCTTACATTGGCTACAGCCAAGCGAATAGAATAAAAATTACCGCAAACAACATCTGCTGAAGCTGTAAACTTTTGTGTATATCCTCCCATGGAGGTCACACCATTTGTTGGCAAATAAAAAATACTGTGCGCCGTGTAATCTGGATTCGCAGAGAGACAAGTTGCTGCAGTTCCCGAACTTCCTGGAAAACCTTGATTGATGGTGTTAATGGCAACAGGTACAGTCGTATTGGGTATAGTGGCCAGATTTACTGTTGACGTAGCGGGATCGCCATTGATACCAACTCCTGTTAGAAAAAACCCAAAAACATCATTAAAATTAGAACATGTGTAGGTAGGGTATTCGTGGGAGGCAAAAACGTAATTGAACTCAACGCGATCTGAAGGGGCAAAAAAGGAGAATGTGATTTCAGCTCGGTCGTTTATGGTTAAACTTGTGGAGTTGATTTGTTGCAAAACAGCCGTCAATTCCGGGTCCACATGCGGCCCTGTATTCGGCGCCGGCATTGAACTATTTGGTAACACATCTTGAACGGGATTGGTACACATGACAATGCCGTAATCAATGGGAAACCCCGTACCTGCGGCATTAAACACGCCAACTTGTGCCGTCGGAGGCAATGGTGCGGGCAAAAATGTAACAGGATCAAACGGCGGCAAGATGGGGAAACTCGGGTCAATCAAAATATTTGAAGCCAACCAAAATGGGTTGTTGTTGTTCGGCGCGGTATTATTTACCGTCATCACTTGACTAAAACTAGAAAAGTGAAAAAGCAAGACAACAAAAAAGAGAGTAGAAAACTTTTGCATGCAGTAGTATAAACAAGGTCCAAAAGTAATCATTTTGGCAATACCCTCTTATTAAAAACCTTTGCGTTTCATGCAAAAAAGAACATCAACATGCGTTTGTATTCTTTTTCTTTTATTTCGCGTAGGCGTTAAATGACCTAAGTGAAGATTCTTACTTGGTGCGCCATTCTAAAACCGTTCGGAAGCCGACCTCGGGGCCAGATGTTTTGTCGAATACCTGAACAACGGCTTGGTCTACCTCCTGTAAATCATCACCAAAATGACCTCCCCCTATCCTATTGTTCTCTGCAACCCACTCTGCGGCGTTTCCCTTTATGTAGACAAGGTGATTGTTTCTGCTTGTAAGGCACGGGTGTGTTGTGCTCAATTGAAAGGTATGCAAAAATTCAGGGTGATGTGCCCGCTCAGATTTGAGGTTTTGCGCAGGGTACGATTCCAAACACTCACTACACGACTTTTTCTTGGCGCATTTTTCCACAAGGGGCTGCAGTGACCTTTCGTTAAATGCCACTAGTTGGCGGAACTCCTCGGAAGTAGGCAAGCGGAAAACCGGGTATTGGCTGAGCACTAGCGGTTGACCATTGTGCATCCATCCGTTTTGTTGTGTTCTAGCCAAACTAAACACCTCGTCGGCATTATAATTTGGTGTGTTGTCCAACACCTTGGCCTTTACAAGCAATTGTTCTAAATAGCGGTCGGTGCGCCAAGCCGCGTAAGCCATGGCCTGTTCTTGTGTAATGTTTACAACAGGAAAATCGTTGTAAGCAGGGTGTTTGTGATAATTCTCAACAAAGGGTTCACTAAAACTTCCGATACTTCGCCAACCATTTGAGTCTGGTAATGCTGCGAAATACTCCGCCGATTCTTGTCCATAAACTTGCGCCACCCAATTCGTGTATTCGCGCCAATCTAAGTTGGTGATTTCTGTTGCATCACACCATAAATTATCAGCAATTTCTACAGTGCCTTTTGGTGCTTTTCGGTTTAATGCTATGGATGCTGTATTGTGGGTAATCTGAAGGGAAACCAAAACAACAAGTGCGGTAAATACGTGTGTCATAAGGCAAATAAATTATTTATTCAAACAGCATTCAGGCTATAAATAGTATACCTGCACACAAAAAAAGCTGTTTTTCTTACTCTCGCGTCATTAAAGCCTTTTTTACGCGTTTGAAAAGAGCCGATTTAAAAACAAATTCTTGTACGGCTTCCGAGTCTGCATAGAGAATTTCGTCTTTGGAACCTTCCCAGCTTTTGGTGCCGTTTTTCAACAAAATGATATGATCACCTGCCTCAAGTACCGAGTTCATGTCGTGGGTATTAATAACTGTAGTAATGTTGAACTCTTGCGTGATTTCACTAATGAGGTTATCGATGACAATAGAGGTTTCTGGGTCTAGGCCCGAGTTAGGCTCATCACAAAACAGGTATTTCGGACTCATAGCAATGGCTCGAGCAATGGCAACGCGTTTCTTCATACCCCCCGAAATCTCAGCTGGATAACGATGATTCGAGTCGGGCAGGTTTACGCGTTGCAAACAAAACTCAGCGCGCTCTAGCATTTCTTTTGCCGGCAAGTTGCTAAACATTTCTAAAGGAAAAAGGACGTTTTGGATAACTGTTAGCGAGTCGAAAAGTGCACCAAACTGAAATACCATTCCTATTTCTTTGCGCAAATCTTTACGTTCTTGTTTGCTCAAATCCGTCACATTGCGTCCGTCATACAAAATCTCTCCACCGTCTATTTGATGCAGTCCTAGAAGGCTTTTCATAAAAACCGTTTTACCCGAACCACTCTGACCGATAATCATATTGACATTCCCTGGTTTAAAGACTGCGTCAACGCCTTTTAAAACTGTTGTTTCACCAAAGGTTTTTACTACATTTTTCGCCTCAATCATATGCTCTAGCTAAGTAATAAATCTGTGAGAAAATAATTAGCCACAATAATGGCTACACTGCTTGCAACCACCGCTTTGGTACTCGCCTCCCCTACTTCCACAGCACCACCTTTCACCGTATATCCAAAATAAGCCGATATACTGCTGATTAAAAAAGCAAAAACTACTGTTTTGAGCAACGCATACTGAACATAATAGGGAATAAAAGCCATTTGTAGCCCCATGATAAAATCGGTATTGCTTACCATTCCGGTAAATCCAGCGGCAAAATAGCCACCAAAAAGTCCTAAAAACATACTCAAGGTAATCAGAATCGGATTGAACAATACACAGGCAAGTATTTTTGGCAAGATGAGATAGGTTGGTGCATTGACCCCCATGACTTCCAACGCCTCGATTTGCTCAGAAACACGCATGGTGCCCAAGGTAGACGCGATATTAGACCCCACCTTTCCTGCGAGAATCAGGCTGATCATGGTAGGCGAAAATTCCAAAATAATGGACTCGCGCGTGGCAATGGCCACGTAATAATCGGGGATTAGTGGATCATCGAGGTTCAGTGCTGTTTGAATGGTCACTACAGCCCCCACAAACAAGGAAATAATTGACACAATGGCGAGAGAATCCAACCCGTGTAATTGCAATTCTTTAAGTAATGCCTTACGGTACATACTGCCTTTTTCAGGTTTTTGAAACACCTTTGACAGCAAAATAAGGTAGGCTCCGAAGCCCGTTAAGAATCTTTGAATCATGTTGCGAAAATAAGGTTAATTTTGTTGCTTCATTTTGAAAAAAAATTGTGTTGAAAACAAGTGTTCGGAAAATTGTATTTGCCATTGTTGCGCTGTTGCTTTTGCAGCAGTGTGGGATGCGTCGCGGGTGTGATTGCCCATCATTTTCAGCACAAGTAACTGTCAAAAACAGCACATTTAATGGCTAGTGTATACGACCCCATCCGGCGCTTTATTCCCGAGGCAGCCGGCGACACCATCATTGCGTACTTAGAGGCGCGCAAACCCAAAATAAATGTAAAAGGTTCGCGAAAAAGCAAGTTGGGCGACTACCGACGCCCCAGAATGAATGGTGGCGCTCATATCATTTCTATAAACAACAACCTCAGTAAAGATCAATTTTTAATCACACTGACGCATGAAATAGCCCATTTGGACACTTTTGTGCAATTTGGCAACCGCTGCAAGCCCCACGGTATAGAGTGGAAAACAAATTATCAAAAATTGATGCAACCCTTTTTAGAAAACCAAGCCGTTTTTGAAGAAGACCTTCGCAAGGTATTAATCAGGCACATGCAAAATCCAACGGCCAGCAGCATGACTAGCCCCGCACTTCGTGAGGCTTTGTCAATAAAAATGCGTGAACCCGCTTTACCCGCAGGACATTACCATTTGGAGGCCCTACCGAAAGAAGCACACTTTTTTATCGCTAATAAAGTCATGATAAAAGGTGACCTGAAACGCACCCGATACTCTTGTTTTGATGCCAAAACCGGACTAGAATACAGCGTACACCCAAAAGCTCCCGTAATACCCTTTGAAACCCAAAACACATGACACAAGCAACCCCAATGCGAATTTTCTCCAATAGTGACTTTACCCTAGGCATACTTGGCGGTGGACAATTGGGCAAAATGCTGCTTTACGACACCAGAAAATATGATATTCGAACCGCTGTTTTAGACCCCGCTGCGGATGCGCCGGGGCGGTTGGCGGCCAATTCATTCACCCAAGGCTCCCTCACAGATTTTGACACCGTTTATCAATTTGGGAAAACGTGCAACGCCATTACCATAGAAATTGAAAATGTAAATGTCGATGCGTTGGAACGATTAGAATCAGAAGGAATAGCAGTGCATCCTACCCCTAGCGTGCTGCGCATTATACAAAGTAAAATTCAGCAAAAAGAATTTTTCCGCGACAACAACTTACCTACAGCGCCCTTTCAAGTGTTTGAAAACAAGGCAGCCATATTGGCGGCTGTAGCCAATGGGGAACGCTCATTTCCTTTTGTTTGGAAAATCGCCAAAGGTGGCTATGACGGCTTTGGTGTTTCTGTTATACGTTTTGCTTCAGATTTAACCGCCTTGCCCGATGCACCCTGTATTACAGAAGAATTAGTGCCCTTTGCCAAAGAGCTCGCTGTGGTGGTTTGTCGCAACCCCTCAGGCGACGTAAAAGCTTTCCCGACGGTAGAAATGGAATTTCACCCGACAGCCAATCAAGTAGAATATGTGTTGTGTCCGGCGCAAATAGAAGATAAGCTGAAGCTTCGAGCCGAACAAACCGCAATTCGAGTAGCAGAGGCCTTCGGTATTTGTGGTTTATTGGCTGTGGAAATGTTTTTAACCACTGCCGGAGAGTTGTTAGTCAACGAAGTAGCACCACGACCGCACAACAGCGGTCATCTGACAATAGAAGCGTGTTACACCAATCAGTTTGAACAACATTTACGCGGCGTACTCAATTTGCCTTTGGGTAGTACCGCACTCAAAACAGCTGGCGTCATGGCCAATTTAGTTGGCGCCGAAGGGTACACTGGACCTGTAGTTTACGAAGGTTACGAAACCCTACTCGGTATTGACGGCGTCAACATTCACATTTACGGAAAAAGTGAAACGCGCCCCTTCCGCAAAATGGGTCACGTCACCACTATCGGCAACGATTTAGCCACAGCGAGAGCATTGGCACAACAAGCAAAAAACAACATCAAAGTAATTTCAAAATAAAACAGTTATGGTAGCCATTATCATGGGCAGCAAAAGTGATTTGCCTGTAATGCAAGAAGCAGCCAATCTTTTAGAAGCGTTGCAAGTGCCGTTTCAAATAGATATCGTTTCTGCCCACCGAACACCCGAGTACATGTTGGATTTTGCCAAAACGGCACATACCAAAGGCATCAAGGTAATTGTTGCTGGAGCAGGCGGCGCGGCACACCTTCCAGGTATGGTCGCTTCTATGACCCCGCTTCCCGTGATTGGCGTGCCTGTAAAAAGCCGAAACAGCATAGACGGCTGGGATTCTTTGCTTTCCATTGTTCAAATGCCTGGTGGAGTGCCTGTTGCCACCGTTGCGATTGACGGCGCCAAAAATGCGGGAATCTTAGCCGCACAAATTCTAGCTACGTCTGATGCCGCATTGCTCGAGCGCATTATTCATTACAAAAACGACATGAAAGAGACCGTCATGAAAACAGGTGCTGAACTTCGTGGGGAGTAGATGCCACGCATGGCGCTTGTGTTTTTTTCTCCCCAAATAGGCAGCATCACTTCTGACGAATAAATTAAAATGATTCAAGAAGTTTTAGTCTTTGGCAAGGTTAGATAACCTTACTTTTGCCGCCGATGTTGAGAATTGGGTATTTCATTTTTAGTTGGTTAATTATCAGTGTTGTTTGTTGGGGCCAGATGAGCTTACCCAATGCCATCACTGCGGTGTATACTGATGCGGACATTCGTCTTGATGGTCGCCTGAACGAACCGATATGGGATAGCGTGCCGCGCATTAGTAATTTCACACAGCGCGAACTCTTTGAAAACATGCCCGCCTCTGAACGCACAGAGGTAGCCATTATCTACACAGATAAAAACCTTTACATCGGGGTTTGGTGTTATGATAGCCAACCAGAAAAAATTGTAGCAAAGGAATTTCGACGCGACTTTGACAGAGCATTAGAGGACAATTTTCAAATCATCATCGATACGTACGGCGATCATAGGAATGGGTTTTTGTTTGCGGTAAACCCCAATGCTGCTCGGGCCGATTTACAAGTTTTTGACAATGGGAAATCAACCAATGCCTTTTGGAATGGGGTATGGGATGCGCGCACTCAGGTGACCCGAGAAGGTTGGTTTGCCGAAATAGAGATACCTTTTAGCACGCTGAAGTACCAAGTGGGGGAAGATGGCAACTTACGCGCTTGGGGAATCAACTTTGAACGCAACATTCAAAGCAAACGCGAGCAAGTACTTTGGCAAGGTTGGTCGCGCGATGCGAGCTTGTTGTGGGTGAATCGTGCCGGCACCCTCTTGGGGTTAGAAAAAATCACCAACAAGCAATTTGTAGAGTTGAAGCCCTACGCCATAGCCGGTGCAGAAAACCGCGCGGGACAAC